>JBCBRF010000022.1:0-30536 GCA_039819865.1 Pseudomonadota bacterium
GTGCGATCGCCGCCGCCTGCTCCGGCGCGCCGCGGGCGCCGAGGAGGGCGGCGGAGACGCCGACGAGGCTCAGGACAAAGAGGGCGGCGATCATCAGGGGCGCGGTCTTCATGTCTCGTCCTGATCCCTTTTGCCGACTGATGATCCGATCTGGCGCGATTGGCGGCGCGTTGCGCAAGGATCGTGCAACCGCAGGGCGAGAGGCGCGCGTTCGGTTCGGCCAGCCTGGATCGCCCAGCCGTCTCGACAAGTTTCGGACCCGGGGCTAACGGTGCGGATCTTTCGCCGACCGAGCCTTGCGAGACCCGCCGATGACCGCCGAGAAACCGAAAAAAGTCGTCCTCGCCTATTCCGGCGGCCTCGACACCTCGATCATCCTGAAATGGCTGCAGGTCGAGTATGGCTGCGAGGTCGTCACCTTCACCGCCGATCTCGGCCAAGGCGAGGAACTGGGGCCCGCGCGGGACAAGGCTTTGCTGCTCGGGATCCCGGAAGAGAACATCTTCATCGAGGATGTGCGCGAGGAGTTCGTGCGGGATTTCGTGTTCCCGATGTTCCGGGCGAACGCGCTCTATGAGGGGCAGTATCTGCTCGGCACGTCGATCGCGCGGCCGTTGATCTCGAAGCGGTTGGTCGAGATCGCGCGGGAGACCGGGGCGGACGCGATCGCGCACGGGGCGACCGGCAAGGGCAACGACCAGGTGCGCTTCGAGCTCAGCGCCTATGCGCTCGAGCCCGACATCAAGGTGATCGCGCCCTGGCGGGAGTGGGACCTGACCTCGCGCACGGCGCTGATCGAATGGGCCGAGAAGCACCAAGTGCCGATCCCGAAAGACAAGCGCAACGAGGCGCCGTTCTCGGTGGACGCGAACCTTCTGCACACCTCCTCCGAGGGCAAGGTGCTGGAGGACCCGGCGGTCCCCGCGCCCGAGTATGTCTATCAGCGCACCGAAGATCCCGAGGACGCGCCCGATACGCCGCAGATCGTCGAGATCGGCTTCGAGCAGGGCGATCCGGTGACGCTCGACGGCAAGACGCTGTCGCCGGCGGAGATGCTGACGGCGCTCAACGAGCTCGGTCGCACGCACGGGATCGGCCGGCTCGATCTGGTCGAGGGCCGCTATGTCGGCATGAAGTCCCGCGGCATCTACGAGACCCCGGGCGGCACGATCTGGCTGGCGGCGCGGCGGGGGATGGAGAGCCTCTGCCTCGATCGCGGCGCGGCTCATCTGAAAGACGAGCTGATGCCGAAATACGCCGAGCTGATCTACAACGGCTATTGGTTCAGCCCGGAGCGCGAGATGCTGCAGGCGCTGATCGACAAGAGCCAGGAGTTCGTGACCGGAACCGTGACGGTGAAGCTCTACAAGGGCTCGGCCTCGGTGATCGGGCGGGAGAGCCCCTACTCCTTGTATTCCGAGCAGCACGTCACCTTCGAGGAGGACGCCGGCGCTTACGACCAGAAGGACGCGGCCGGCTTCATCAAGATCAACGCGCTGCGGCTCAGGCTGCTGGCGATGCGGGCGAAGCGGGCGGGCTGATCAGTTCCGCCGCGAATAGTAGCAGTCTGCGTAAGCGTTCTCTTCGATGAGATAGCCGCGCCGCAGAACCTTCGCGGTCGGCTCGCCATTCTCGAGAAGTCGACCGTCCGGGCCGATCTGAAGGTCGCCGATCGTCCGGTCGATCAGATCCGTCTCCAGGCGGAACGTCCCCGCCTCGCGGCTGATGCGGAAGAAGGACAGGCAGAAGCCGAGCCCCGTCCGGTGGCTGAACTCCCAATAGCCGATGGGATCGAGCGGGTCCGGTTCCCGGGCGCTTGCGCTCGACTGCTCCATGCGGGCGGCGAGCGCTGTGGCGAGACTGGCGTGCGGCGTTCCTGCGCAATCGCTTGCGAAACGTCGGAGGATCTCCGGGTCGTCCGTCGCTTTGACGTCCGGCCAAAGGTGTCGCGCATCCTCAGAGGTGCAGCGCGGCGCGAGCGCCGTGCGTTCCGATCCGCAGGTTTCGATCACCCGCGTCAAGCAGGCGAGATAGGCCGTCTGCTCGGGCTCACAGACGTCGTCCTCGGGCAGGGTTCCAGCGCCCAGGCGCTCGAGGCATGCCTGCGACAGGCGCGACTCGCAGGCCGGGGCGGCGCAGTCGACCTCCTGGGCGCGCGGCGCAGGGGCGGCGCTGAGAAGGATCGCGCAGGACAGAGCGCCGATCGCCGATCCGCTCCTGGTCATTGGTCTCTCCTCGGTTCTCTGGAGCGCGTCGCGCGGCGGTCAGCGCACGAAGGTGCAGGAGCCCATCGGGTTCAACAGCTGCAGGGCGTCGCCGGTCCATTTCAGGCCGCGGCCCTGGGGCTCCTCGAGCCAAGCGTGCTCTCGTCGTTTGAAGTCGCGGGCCCCGACCTCGGTGCGGACGTCGCGGGCGTCCGTCAGGAAGGCGAAGATTCGCTCGCCCTCTTCGACGATCTCGATGCTGTCCGCACAGTCGGCCAAGCCGCCTTTGCCGCCATACCGCCAGACGCCCAGGTGCCCCGCCGTGGGCGCTGTCGAGGGTGCGCGGCCGGGTGTGGCCGGCGCCGCCGACGGCGACGCGCCGGCGCTGCGGAGCTGCTCGACCCGGAGCCTCGCCTGCGTCGCCTGGGGCGTGCCGGCGCAGTCCTCGGCGAAGGCCTCCAGGGCGGCGACGCTCCGACTGCCGCGCAGGTCGGGCCAGAGCTGGCGCGCGTCCTCGGCGTCGCAAACGCCGGTTCCGACGGATGCGGAGGGCGCCGCGCCGCATTGCTCGGCCACCGCCGTAAGGCAGGCGACATAGGCCTCCTGCTCCGCCTCGCAGGCGTCCCCCGCCGCGAGGGAGCCCGCTCCAACCCGCTGAAGACAAGTCGCCGACAGGCGCGCCTCGCATCGCGGCGCCGCGCAGTCGATCGTCTCCGCCCACGCGACGGCGCCATGATCGGACCCGAGCAGCGCCGTCGATGCGAGCGCCGAAAGCGCGAGTTTTAGAGCCCAGTCTTTCGTGAACGACATCGACGCACCCCCTCTCAACCCGCGTACCGATCGTAGAAACAGACGATGCCGGGAGCCTCGAAGACGAGCCCGCCCTGCTGAAGCGTGAAACGGGCGCCGTTGTCGAAGACGAGCGCGCCATTCGGGTCGCCGCTCGCCTGATGGGCCCCGCTCGCGTCTGCGCGCCCGATCAGCTCTTGCGAGCGGGGATGGCGCCAGCCGTAGCGCCAGGGTTTCGCAAAGCCGCCCTGCGCGCGCTGCAGACGTAGGATCGGCGTGCAGCCGAGCCGCTGATCGGTCTGCGACAGGATCCGCTTGAAGCGCCATTCGCCGAGGAAAGCCGCGCCCGGCGCCTCGCGGTCGCGACTGGCCGCATCGGCGCGAAGGGTCTGCGCGCGGCGTGCGGCGAGCCTGGCTTGGGGCGCGTTCGGGCAGGCATCCGCGAAGGCCTCATGGTCGCCGGGGTCGTCGCTGTCTTTCACGGCGTCGAACATCTGGCGGGCGTCCTCCGCGGAACAGCCCTCGGCCGACTGAGGCGACGGCTGGCCCGAACAGGTCTCCGCCACCCGGGCGAGGCAGGCGATGTAGGCGGATTGCTCGGCGGCGCAGGCGTCGTTCGTCGACAGGGAGCCGGCGCCGACGCGGCTGAGGCAGGACGCCGAAACGAGCGCTTCGCACGCGGGATCGGCGCAGTCCACGGCGGTCTCGCCGTTCGCCGCGGGCGCGGCCCCGAGAAGCGCCAGGGCGATCAGCACAGCGCGCATCGGCTCTCTCCTTCTTTGCTCAGTCGCCGATGCTCAATCGACGGACCATGGTTCGCAAAACCGACCGCGATAAGCGAGCGCTTGCTTCCGGTCGCTCGGCGCTCGTGAACCGCGGATCGGGCGGGGGCGCGCACCCGGAGATCCGCGACGCCAGGAGCCGCGTCCCGCATCGAGATCGGCGGCTGTCGCTCGGTGCGCTCATGGCGGCCTCCGGAAAGCGCCGACCGGGCCGTCGCCCTGGGCTGAAGGCGGGTCTGGAGATCATGCGGGCCTGGAGACCGCTCGGGCGACGCGCCGCCGAAGAAACATATACGCCGCCCCCGAATGCGGATTCGCCTCGCGTGAAATTAGCGTGTTTTGCGCGCCGGGGCGACGGCTGGCGCGCGCGCCGACGGGCTCGGGGCCGCGTTCGCCGGTTCGGCGTTGATCGGCGGCCGCGAGTCCGTTTGATGGGGTGGTTGGAGGACCTCACGATGAGCAAGACAGTTCTGATCACCGGCGGCTCGCGCGGGATCGGTCGCGCGACCGCCCTGCTTTGCGGCGCGCGGGGCTGGTCGGTCGCGGTGAACTATCGGCGCGACGCGGCGGCGGCGGCGGAGACCGTGGCGCTGGTGGAGCAGGCGGGTGGGCGGGCGGTCGCCCTTGCTGGCGACGTGGCCGAGGACGCCGCGCACCCCGCGATGTGGGCGGCGGCGGCGGAGGCGCTCGGGCCCGTGACGGCGCTGGTCGCGAACGCCGGGATCGCGGCGGAGGCCGGACCCCTCGCTGGGATGGCGCCGGCGCGGTTGCGGCGGATGATCGAGGTGAACACCGTCGGGACGCTGCTCACGATGCGCGAGGCGGCGCTCCGGATGGGGCGGAGCCATGGGGGGCAAGGCGGGACGGCGGTGATCGTGTCCTCCGCGGCGGCGCGGCTCGGGTCGGCCGGGGTGTTCGTCGACTATGCGGCGAGCAAGGGCGCGCTCGACACGCTGACGCTCGGGCTCGGGCAGGAGCTGATCGGGGACGGGATCCGGGTGAACGGGGTGCGTCCGGGGCTGATCGAGACCGACATCCATGACGATATGGCGTGGGACGGGCGGCTCGATCAGCTGGCGCCGACGACGCCGATCGGGCGCGCAGGATCGGCCCAGGAGGTGGCGGAGGCGATCGTGTGGCTGCTCGACGAGGCGAGTTCTTATGTCGTCGGCTCGCTGCTCGACGTGGCCGGGGGGCGGTGAGGGGCGGCGGCGCGGTCTCATGGCGGCGGCGTCGCTTCGGCGGCGACCAAGCCGGCCTTTGGCCGGCTGGCGGCCGACCCGCCCCCATGGCGCGGCCGCTTCGCGTGCACCCCTCGGGACGGCGGCGACTGGGCGGGGCCGTCAGGCGCGCGATTTCTGGTGCGCTAGGAACGGTCTCGCTACTATTCGCCTGTCGCCGTCCGCCGCGGCGCCAAGCGCCCGGTCTCGGCCCAGGCCAGCGCGTCCTCGAGCTGGTCGTCGCCCCAGAACAGCTCCGTCGCGCCGTCGCGCGCGACGGTGAAGCTCGGGGCGCCGAAGATCCCGAGGGCCATCGCCTCCTCCGTCTGAGCGCGGAGGCGCGGCTTCATGTCGGGCTCGGCGGCGCGGGCGGACAGGCGGTCGTGGCTGAGGCCGACATCGAAGGCGAGGCCCGCCAGCACCGCCTGGCTCGCGATGTTCTTGCCCTCGCCCCAGAGCGCGCGGCTCACGCGGCGGCAAAACGCGACGCCCTGTTCGGTTTCGAGCGCCGCCAGAGCCAGGCGCGCGGCGTGGACCGAGTTCACCGGCAGCTGTCCGCTCGGATCGAAGGGGAGACCAAGGGCCTCCGCCCGCCGGGCCATGTCGCGGAACATGAAGCGGCCCTTGGCGGGATAGAGCTTGAAGGGCGAGGTGTCCCACCCCTGCGCCGCGAAGATCGGGCCTAGCAGGAAGGGGCGCCAGATCAACGCCACCCCGGCGGCCTGGGCCACGGCGTCGGCGCGTTGGATGCTGAGATAGGAATAGGTGCTGGCGAAATCGAACCAGAAGTCGACGCGCCCGCCGCCCGCTTCTTCGTTCACATCAGGCCTCCGACCCAGATCCCGAGACCCGCCAGCGCGCCGAGCGCCACGAGCCATTGCATCTGGACATTCAAGCCGAAGGCGAGGCCGGCCGCCACCAGCGCGATCGCCGCGCGGAGATAGTCGAGCCCCAAGGGCCCGGCGCCAAGGGCGCTCGGCGTCTCGGGGATCAGGGCGGCGGTTCCGAGATAGACGGCCAGGTTGGCGATCACGCCCACCACTGCGGCCGAGACGCCGGCCAGCGCGCGGCGGGCGACGGCGAGGTTCTGCAGCCGCTCCACATAAGGGGCGGCGGCCAGGATCAGCATGAAGGAAGGCGCGAAAGTGTAGAAGCAGGCGAGCGCCGCGGTCAGCGCGCCGATCGCGCCGTCGCCGGGGGCGTCCCAGCCCGCGAAAAAGCCCGCATAGACGTTCACCAGGATCAGGGGGCCGGGCGTCGATTCCGCCAGCGCGAGGCCGTTCAGCATCTCGGCCTTGGTCAGCCAGCCATAGGTCTCGACGGCGCGTTCGGCGACGAAGGGCAGGACCGCGTAGGCGCCGCCGAAGGTGACGAAGGCCGCGGTGGTGAAGAGCTCCGCGACGCCGTCGAAGGGCTCGGCGCCGACGAGGACGCGCGTGAGCAGGTAGACGCCGGCGACCAGTCCTGCGAAGGCCGCGACGATCTTCAGCGCATAAGCGCGGGAGCCCCGCGGCGCGGCGTCGGCGTCCGCCTCCGCCGGCGCGTGCGGCAGCAAGAGGCCCGCGATCGCGGCGAGCAGGACGATCAGCGGAAAGGGCGCGCCGAGGAAGTAGATCGCCACGAAGGATCCCACGGCGAGCGCGAGCTGGGCGAGGCCGGTGAGGGACTTTTTGCCGATCTTGAACAGCGCCTGGGCGATGATCGCGACCACGACCGGCTGGACGCCGAGAAAGATCGCCTGGACCCAGGCGGTCTCGCCATAGCGGGCCGCGGCCCAGGCCAAGCCGATCATCAGGGCGGCCCCGGGCAGGATGAAGGCGAGGCCGGCGAACACGCCGCCCCAGAGCCCGCCGAGACGCCAGCCGAGCCAGGTCGCAAGCTGCTGGGCCTCGGGTCCCGGCAGCAGCATCGAGAAGTTCAGGCCGCGGAGAAAGGTCTGCTGCTCAACGAGGCCGCGGCGGTCGACCAGCTCCGTCTGCATCATGGCGATCTGGCCGGCGGGACCGCCGAAGGACAGCAGGCCGATCTTCAGCCACATCCAGCGCAGGCCTGCGGGCGCTGCGCCTTGCGCGTGGTCGCTCTTCGCCTTGTCGGTCGTCTCGACCGCATCCGTCGTCATCGCTGTTCTCCCCCGTCCCTGGTCCCTTGCGTCGTTCCGCTCTGCGCGGAGCGCTCGAGCGGCCCGAGCGGCCCGAGCGGCGCGCCGGCGGCGCAAAGCGCTTCGAACCCGCCGCCGACGAAGTAGGCCACGCGGCCGATTCGTCTTAGCGCTTCGGCGGCGTTCTGGCTCACCTCATGGCCATGGACGCAATAGAGCGCGAACGGGCGTGCGTCATCGGCGGCGACGGCGTTCGGGTCGAAGCTGAGCGGGTCGCGCCACGCGGTTTCGGCGACCGTGGCGCCTGCGGCTTCTCTTGCGGGCGCCTTGCGCACATCGAGCAGGCGGAGGACGCCGTCGGCGTGCAGGCGCAGGGCCTCGGGCGCGCGGAGGCGATGCTCGGACAGCATCGGATCGTCGGGATCGACGGGGTCTGCGTGAGGGCTTTGAGGGTGGTGTCGCGAAGAGTCTGGTCTGGCCGTCATGGCGCACCTCTCAGTTCGCCGAACGCTGCGCGCGTCGGCGGAGAGCGATGCTTGGGCCCGGTCAGAGCCTCTGGTGGGGCGATCGCGACACCCCCGACGCTTGGTTAGCCGGCTTTCGGCGGGGCGTCCACAGAGCTCACGCCCGGCTTAAGAAAGCGCCGCGGCGAGGCGGTCGGCCAGCTGGTCCGGGTCGCCCTCGATCTCGAGCCGCTTCAGCCGCGCCGTCTGGCCCGCGACGATCGCGACGGCGGATTTCGGGACGCCGAGGGCCTTGGCGACGAGCTTCACCACAGCCTTGTTGGCGGCGCCGTCCTGGGGCGGGGCCGCGACCCGGAGCTTCAAGATCGGTCGGCCGTCCGCATCCGCGTCGGCCCCGTCGATCGCGTCGCGACCGCCCTTGGGCGTGACCCGGACGGCGAGGAGCGTCCGGCCGGGACCGGCCTCGCTCAGCACGAGCCGCGAAGGAAGCAGTTCACCAGAAGCGTTTGCAGGAGCTGCAAGCCGATCAGGAGAACCAGAGGCGAGAAATCGAGACCGCCGGTCGGCGGCAGGATCCGCCGGATCGGCGCCAGCAGCGGGTCCAGAAGCTGGTTGACGCCGTTGTAGATCTGGAAGACCAGCGGCTGGCGCCGGTTCAAGATGTCGAACTGGATCAACAGACCCAGGATGAGCTGGATCAACACCAAGAAAAAGACAATGTTGATCAGTGTTCCGATCAGCCAAATCAACGTATTCATGAGTCCTCGCCCCGCGTCCCGTTGTGCGCCGAATGCTCCGTGATCCGCGGCGGCCGGAGACAGCGCGCGGGTTCCGTGGTTTCTCGGAGGGCGGCGTTAACAAAGCCTAAACCGTTCGGCGCGACAGATACGGGCGCGGCGTCGTGGCGACAAGCCGCGCGGTCCGAGCGCATGCGTTCGGGGGCGCGTGCGTGGTTGACAAGACTCGATGGGGGCCGTACGCCCCGCGCACTTGGACGAGGGCCGGTAGCTCAGCTGGGAGAGCGCTGCGTTCGCAATGCAGAGGTCGGGAGTTCGATCCTCCTCCGGTCCACCAAGTTTCTCGATCCCTCCGCCCTCGCAGCCCGTGGACGCCGTTCGCTTCGATCGCGTCTGAGGTCGCGAAACCGCCGGAGCGCGGTGGTCGCTCCGGCGCGTGCGCATCGCCTTATGCGGCCAGCGACCGCGCGGCCTTGGTCGGGGCGGCGGAGGTCGCGAAGCGGAGCTTGTCGCGGGACAGCTCCGAGATCTTGCGCACGCCCATCAGTTTCATGTCGCGCTCGATCTCGGTCCTGAGCAGGCCGAGAGCGCGCTCGACGCCCGGCTGGCCCGCGGCGGCCAGCGGATAGAGATAGGCTCGGCCGACGCCGACGGCCTTCGCGCCCATCGCCAACGCCTTCAGCACATGGGTGCCGCGCTGCACGCCGCTGTCCATCATCACGTCGATCCGGTCGCCGACGGCGTCGACGATTTCGCCCAGCTGGTCGAACGGCGTGCGGGAGCCGTCGAGCTGGCGGCCGCCATGGTTCGACAGGATGATCCCGGTGCAGCCGATATCGACGGCGCGGCGGGCGTCCTCGACTGACATCACCCCTTTCAAGCAGAACTGGCCGTCCCACTCGCGCACCATCTCCGCCACGTCGTCCCAGTTCATCGACTGGTCGAGCATCTCGGAGAAGTATTTGCCGACGGAGACCGAGACGCCGCCCATATCGACATGCTCCTCGAGCTGAGGCAGGCGGAAGCGGTCATGGGTGACGTAGTCGATCCCCCAGCGCGGCTTGATCGCGAAGGAGAGCATGCCGGCGAGGGTCAGCTTCAGCGGGATCGAGAAGCCGGTGCGCAGATCGCGCTCGCGGTTGCCGCCGGTGATGGTGTCCACCGTCAGCATCATGACGTCGACGCCCGATTCCTTGGCGCGGGCGAGCATGGCTTTGTTCAGGCCGCGGTCCTTGTGGAAGTAGAACTGATAGGCTTGGGGGGTCTTGTAGCTCTTGCGCAGATCCTCGAGGCTGGTAGTGCCGAGCGAGGAGCAGCCGAACATCGTGCCGAATTTCTCCGCCGCGGCGCCGACGGCGTGCTCTCCGCGGTGGTGGAACAGGCGCTGGAGCGCGGTGGGCGAGCAGTAGAACGGCGTCGCGAGCTTTTGCCCCATCACCTCCACCGACATGTCGATCTCCTCGACGCCGCGGAGGACGTCGGGCACGAGGTCGACCGCCTCGAAGCTCGACGTGTTCTTGCGATAGGTGACCTCGTCGTCGGCCGCGCCGTCGATGTAGTTGAAAATCGGGCTCGGCAGCCGGCGGCGCGCGAGCTCCCTAAAGTCGTGGAAATTGTGGCAGTCGGTGAGGCGCATCGCTTGGGTCTCGCTCGGCTCGGGTTTCGGGACTTGCGTGGTCAATAAACTTGACCGACGACTTGGTCAAGTTTATTGACCGATGGCTCGACGGGACCCGTCGGGCGGATCGATCGCGGCCCGTGAGGAGAGGATGGACGAGAGCACGCCTTTGCGCCGAGCGCCGGACGCGCTGTTCGATCCCGTCGGCGGCGATCCGCTGGCGGGGCGGGTCGCGGCTCAGATCGAGGCGCATATCCTCAGCGGCGTGCTGAAAGAGGGCGCGCAACTGCCCGCGGAGCGAGAGCTTGCGGCGCGGCTCGAAGTCTCTCGTCCCAAACTGCGCGAGGCGCTGCAGCTTCTCGAGGAGCGCGGCCTCGTTCGGATCGCGCCCGGGGAAGGGGCGTTCATTGCGACGCTGTCCGGCCCCGCGATGTCGCCGGCGCTGATCGCGCTCTACAAACGCCATCCGGCGGCGCTCGACGATCATCTGGAATATCGCCGCCATCAGGAGGCGTTCGCGGCGCGGCTGGCGGCGGAGCGGGCGACCAGCCATGATCACGCGCGGCTCCGGGAAATCGTCGCGGCGATGGAGGCGGCGCATGCGGCCGGGGACGACCGCCGCGCGCCGGAGCTCGATTCAGAGCTGCATATGGCGATCGTCGAGGCGGCCTATAATCGGACGCTGATCCACACCATGACGGCGCTCTATGCGCTCAACCGCAGCGCGGTGTTCTTCAGCCGCACCGAGCTGATCACCAGCGCGCAGGTCTCTGCGGATCTGCTGGCGCAGCATCGCGGGATCGTCGAGGCCGTGGTCGCGGGCGAGGCGGAGGCGGCGGCGAGGCTGTCGGCGGAGCACATCGACTATGTGCGCGCGGCGATGCGGGACGCGGTCGCGGCGCTCGATCGGGAGAGGGTGGCGAAGAAACGCCGCGCGCTCAGCGCTTAAAGCGCGGCGTGAACCCTTTGTTCATTGAGTTTTCCCAATCCTAACACGTCTTTACAATGTCTTTTCGCAAGAACTTAAAGCCTGTGGTTTAGACTCCTCGAAGTGAAGGTGGCGATTGGGGGGCGGTTTTGCTCGATTTTTCAAATGGCGTGACGGGTTTTCAGGCGTCGAACGACGGCGATGAGCGGATGGCTCGCGCCGGTTGGGGGGCGCGGGCGATGGCGCTCTATGATCTGGAGGGGCGGATCCTGGAGGCGAATGCGGGTTTTCTCAAGCTCTTCGGCTATGAGTTCGCAGCGCTGCGCGGCGAGAGCCATGCGCGGTTGATGCGGCCGGACGAGGCGGCGGGCGGAGACTATCAGCGGCTGTGGCGGGAACTGGCGAAGGGCTGGACGCAGCAGGGGACGTTTCAACGCCTGCGCGGCGACGGGGCGGTGATCGAGGTGGTCGAGAGTTTCGAGCCGATCGCAGGGGCCTGTTCCGCGCCGACCCGCGTGATCGGCGTCGCCGCGCCGAGCCTGCAGGACGGCGACATCGATCCGGAGCGGCTGGCCGCGTTCGAATGCGAAGGCGCCGCGGCGGCCGCTTGATCCGCAGCATTTACCGAAAACCCACGGGCGCTCGGTAGTCTGACCGAGTAAGAGGCGGGCTCGGAGGCGCACCATGTCGGACGATCGCAGACACGAGTTTCGCCTGCGCACCTATGAGCAGGTGAAGGTCTCGGACCAGTCAGGGGCGGCGTCCTGGACCTGCGACTTGATCGACGTCTCGATCCAGGGCTGCTGCCTCTCCGCGCGGGACAAGCCAAGCCTGCCGGACGTGGTGGACGTCACCTTTCCGAGGACGCAGGAGACGCGGCGCGCCCAGGTGATCTGGCACCGCGATTTCGATTTCGGACTGCGGTTCGTGACCGACTGAGGCCTCGCCGAGTTCTCGATCAGCTGTCGGCTTAGACGGCTGGCGCGGCGGCCTCTTCGGACTTCAGCCCGAGCGAAAGCGCCACGCCGAGGAGGGTGAGCGCGATCGCGAAACCGGCCAGCCCGGACCATCCGGCGGACTGATAGACCAGCCCGAAGGCGTAGGCGCCGACGAGGCCGCCGAAATAGTAGCTCGACAGATAGAGGCCGTTGGCGGCGGCGTGGGCCCTGGTCGCGGTGCGTCCGACATAGCCCGAGACCGCGGCCTGCGCGAAGAACAGGCCGACCGCGATCAGCGCGAGACCAGGCAAGACCAGCCAGAGCGTGGGCGCGAGCGTCAGCACGACGCCGAGGATCGTGGCGGCGGCGCCGGCCTGGAAGCCTCGGGCCGCGCCCCATTTGCGGGCGAGCGCGCCGGCCGACGGGGTCGTGAAGATCGAGGGCAGGAACACGAAATAGACCGCGCCCAGCATCATCGGGTCGAGCCGCAGGGTCGGGCCGACCAGCTCGAAGTTCACGTAGGTGAACAGGCCGACGAAGAGCGCGAGGATCACGAAGCCGATCAGAAAGCTCGCGCGAAGGCGGGCGTCGCTCAGATGCGCGCGCCAAGCGGCGAGCGGCGGTTCGGCGGAGCCAGCGTCGCGGGGGCCTGAGGTCGGGCCGATCAGCGTGTAGGCGAAGAGCGCGCCTAGAAGGTTCAGGATCGCGAAGGCGAAGAAACTTCCCGAAAGGCCGATCTGCTCCGCCAACGAGCCCGCCAGCAGCCGGCCGAACAGATTGCTCGCCACGTTGCCGGTGATGTAGGCGGCCATCGCGCCCGAGGCCGCCGTGATGTCGCACTGCTCGGAGAGATATGTCAGCGTCAGCGTGAAGGCGGCGGCCATGAACACGCCCTGGGCGATGCGCAACAGGGCGAAAAGGGTCACGTCGTCGACCAGGCCGAGGCACGCGGTGGGGATCGACAGGAGCGCGAGGCTGAGCCAGATCCCCTGTTTGCGGTCGATGCGGTCGGCGAACCAGGCGACCGTGAGGCCCGACAGCGCCATGCCGAAGGTGGAGGCGTTGACCGCGACGCCCATAGTCGCCGGGTCCACCTGGTAGGCGACGACCAGCTGGGGCAGCAGCGCCTGGCTGCCGAAGAGGTCGATCAGCGTCAGAAAACTGACGATCGCGATGATCGTGCCGCGGCGGAGAACGTCCTTCGGCCGTTCGCCGCGCAAGGCGCCTTCGATCAGGATTCGCATCGGTCAACTCCTCTCGGCGCGAGGCGGCGTCACGAGGCCGCGCCGCGGCGCTTCGGGGCCGGCGCGTCGCTCGGATCGGGTTGGGCGGTTTCCATCGGCCAGTTGGGCTCGCAGGACGGCCCGATGTCCGCGAACATCTCCACGACATTAAGGGTGGGACGGACGCCGATCGCCTCGTAGTTCGCGTCCAGCCAGTCGGCGGCGGCCTCGCGTCCGATCTGGAACAGATGGGTCAGGAAGCTCCATTCGGTGTTGAGCTTCGAAGAGGCGTCGAGCGGGCGCATGCGCTTGCGCGCGTCGATCATGTGGAGGCGCATGTCGCGATGGCGCGTCGGGTCCAACTCGCCCGCCCGGACCAGTTGGCTGACATGCTCGATGGCGCGAATCTCGTGGGTGAGCGCGCTGTTGAACGTGATCTCGTTCACCCGGTTGAGGATGTCGCGCGCGCGCTTCGGCACGCCCTCTCGGTGGACCGGGTTGATCTGCACGATCGCGATGTCGGACGCGCCGCTCTCGCCGATGAACGGGTAGAGCGGCGGATTGCCCATATAGCCGCCGTCCCAGTAGTAGCGCCCGTCGATCTCGACGGCCTTGTAGAGGAACGGCAGACAGGCGGAGGCCATCACCACATCCAGGGTGACCTCGTCGCGGGGGAAGACGCGAACCCGGCCGGTCTCGACATTGGTGGCGCCGATGTAGAGCCCGAGGTCATGGGCGCGGCGCACTTTCTCGAAGTCGATCTGGGCGGCGACCAGATCCCGGAGCGGGTTCAGGTCGAGCGGGTTCATATCGTAAGGCGAGGCGATCCGCTGGAGGATGTCCATCGCGAGATACATCGGCGAGCCGGCGAGGCTCCAATTGCCGGTGACAATGTCGAAGGGGCTGCGCTTCAGCGGACTCGCCTGGCCCGCCTCGCTGACCGCACGCCAGAAGGCGCGGAGGGCGGCGCGCGCGCCGTCGGCCTGGCCGTCGCACATGCCCTGGGCCGCCACCACCGCGTTCATCGCGCCTGCGCTGGTGCCGCTGATCGCCTCGATCCAGAGCCGGTCGTCCTCGAACAGGCGATCGAGGACCCCCCAGGTGAAGGCGCCGTGGGCGCCGCCGCCCTGAAGCGCGAGATTGATGCGTTTCTCGTGATGCGCGCGCATGCGGCGATCCTCCCCGAAGTGTTTCTGGCCAGGTTTCATCGCGTAGCCCCGCGCGCGTCTGGGACGGATGCCTATTTCGGTTCGAACGGCAGCACGTCGCTGGAGATGATCACGACCGCGGTGTCGGTCTTGTTTTGCCACCAATGCTTGTGGCCGGGGCCGATCTCCACGGCGGCGTCGCCGGTCTTGTGGGTGATGGGAACCGCGCAGAAGGCGTTGTACTCAACGATCTCGCCCTCGACGATGTAGACGATGGAGGGCCGGTCGTCGTGCGAGTGGACCGGGACCACGCCGCCCGGCGCGACGGTGATCTTGCGCATGCGCAGGCGGAAATTGCCGAGGTCGCGCCAGCCGGTCAGGTCGCCCGAGCCGATCACGGGCGCTTTGACGCCGCCGCCCGGAAGCGGGTTCAATTCGCGCGGTTCGGAGAGCTTGTGCTCGTCCGGACAGGCGGCCAAAGCGGCGGTGGGCGTCATGAGCGCGATCGCCGCGGCGGTGAAAATCCTGGAGATCTGTTGCATCGGTTTGCCCTCGCCCCGATCCGAGATGTTCTTTGCTGCGATGCGAATTCGCACTCGCGGCGGAACCGTTGCCAGAAAGGGGACAGAGTCGGCCAATCA
Source organism: Pseudomonadota bacterium (assembly GCA_039819865.1). Classification (GTDB taxonomy): domain Bacteria; phylum Pseudomonadota; class Alphaproteobacteria; order Rhodobacterales; family Rhodobacteraceae; genus JBCBRF01. The sequence continues at coordinate 14,791 of JBCBRF010000022.1, forward strand.
CGTTTTTTGGCCTGCACGTGTTCGACTGTGAGCGCGCAGGCCGCCGCGCGCCGTCAGATCTCGCAGCGCTCGGTCATCTCGGTGAAGGCCCGTGCGAAGCCCGCCAGAGAATAGATGTCGGTCACTTCCGCGCCGTCCTCGGTCACAGAAACGATCTCCGCCGAGCGACCTTGGATGAAGGCCTCTTTCGCCTGGGCGTCGACCTTGGCGTCGGCCAACCAGCCGCCGTCGTCCTGGGTGAACATCGGGAAGCGCTTGCCGTCGATATTGAGGAAAACCTTCTTGGACGAGTCCGGCTCGAAGCCGAAACGGACGCTGACCTCCTCGAGCGCTTTGGTCTTGGCGAAGCGCGAGACCATCAGGAAGACGTCGCCGCGCTTCGGCTCGATGAGGCGGCCGTCCTTCTCGACGCGCTTCAGGACCGGCTGAGTGACGATCCAACAGGCTTTGTCGATCCCTTCGCCGTCGATCGCCACCGCCCAGTCGCCCTCCCGGGCGAGAACGCCGACGCGGCGCTCTCCGTCGCCGCTCGCAGGCTGCTCGCCGTTAGGCTTCGCGGCGGCGGAGGCGTCGGTCGCGGGGGCCGCGGGCTCTGTCGCGCTCGACGGCGCGCCGTCGCCCGCGCGCGCCGCGACGGTCGTGGGGGCGGCGCAGTTCAGATCCTGCATCAGCCCCTCGGCGATGAAGGCCTGGGGCGCGTTCGGGCAGGCGCGGCGGAAGGAGCCGATCTGCGCGCAGCTCTCCGAGCCCTTCACGTCGTTCCAAAGCTCGCGGGCGGTTTGCAGGTCGCAGGTCGGCCCCGGTCCGGCGGTCGAGGCGGCGGCGGTCGAGGCGGCGGTGGTCGGGGTGGCCGAGGGTGCGGCGTCGGCGCTGGCGGCGATGTCGAGCAGGCAGCCGCGATAGGCGTCCCACTGCGCGTTGCAGTCGGCGCCGCCCACGGGGATCGAGCCCGCGCCCTGACGCTGCAGGCAGACCGACTGCAACTTGTCGGTACAGGACTGCGCGGCCGCCCATTCCGCGGAGGCGCCAACGAGAAGAGCTGCAAGCGCCAACGACGCGCTGAGGACGGTTCGCCGCAAGGTCATGGTCTGCTCACGTCACGCTTTCGATCGATCGCAACTTGGCACAGCCGGTCGATCGCGGAAACCGTCTCCGGGCGCCGTCCTTCTACGGTTGCATCGCGGCCTCGGCCGGCGCCGAAAAAGCTTCGGCGTTCGCGTCAGGATCACGCCGCGCCCGCGTTCTCGTCTCGACCTCCCGATCCGGGGAGGGATCGAAATGGGAGCTTCGAATGGCGTCAGCGCGCATCACAGTTTGCTCAGCGGTTCTGCTCGCGTTTGCGGCCGGCGTTTCGCCGGCGGCGGCGGAGGGTTTCGTCGAGCGGCGCATCTTCAACGCGGTCGATCAAAACGCGGATGGCCGGCTTAGCGAGGCGGAGATCTTCGCGGCGAGGGCCGGGCGCTTCGCGCGGCTCGATCTGGACGGCGACGGCTTCGTCAGCTCCGAAGAGCTCGAGGAGGCGTCTCAGCGCGCCCGGCGGCTCGTGGAGCGGGCCGATCCGACCCAGATGATGCGCCTCGACGCCGACGGCGATCAGCGCCTCTCCCAAACCGAGTTCGTCGAGCGGCCGGGCGCGCCCGGACCCGCTCAGGTCGACGCCGACGGCGACGGCTTCATCAGCCGGGCGGAGTTCGACGCCCTGCTTGCGGCGATGCAGGCGCGCTGAGCGCCTGGATCAAAGACCTCAACCACCCATCCAAGGGAGACTTGCAATGATCCGTATTCGGAAACCGCTCGGCCTCGCCGCTCTTTCCGCGCTCGTCTGCGCCGGCCTGACGGCGGCCGCGCCGGCCTCGGCGCAACAGACCCGCGTGATCGACCGGACCGGGCCCTATGGCGGGACGATCACTGGCGAAGCGACGCGCGGGGCGGGCTACGCCACCCGGGACATCACGCGCGCGGGGCCGAACGGCGGCGTCTATGAGCGGAGCGCGGGCTGCGTCCGCGGCGCCTGGCGCGGCGGCTGCGGGTCGAGCTCGACCTACACGACGCCGGGCGGCGAGACGTACACCGGCCGAAGCGCCGCGGGGCGGGGGCCGTTCCGCGCCGGACGCGCCGGCGTCGTGACCGGGTCGGAAGGCGGGCGGCGGGCCTATGCGCGCGGGGTCGGGCCGCGCGGCGGATGGGCCCGGCGCTGGGCGCGCTGACGGTCTGGTCGACGGCCTGCGAGACGCTTTCAGCGCGCAGCAATGGCGAAAGGGGGCGTTTTGTCGGAGCAGGTCGGCGAATCGGATCGGGGGCGGGGCGGGCGCGTCGCCCCCGATCGCGGCTCCGCGTCGGACGAGGCGCTGATCGCCGCGACCGCATCGGGCGACGAGGCGGCCTTCGAGCGTCTGGTGACGCGGCACGCGCCGCGGGTCCGGGCGCTCGCGCTCAGGCAGACCGGCCGCGCGGCGGATGCGGACGATATCGCGCAGGAGGCGTTTCTGCGGGTCTGGCGGAACGCCGGGCGGTTCTCGCCGGAGGCCGGCGCGTTTCGGAGCTGGCTCTACCGGATCGTCGCCAACCTATGCCTCGACGCGGGGCGCTGGCGTTCGCGCTGGCGCTGGACGGCGCTCGAGGAGGCGCCGGAGCCCGCGACGGAGGCGGCGGATCCGGCGCGGGGGCTCGGCGACCGGCAGGCGCTCGAACGGGCGCGGGCGGCGGTCAGGGATCTGCCGGAGCGCCAGCGCATGGCGGTGCTGATGTCGGCGGTCGCGGGGCTGTCGAACCCGGAGATCGCCGAGGCGCTCGGGTCGACCACGGCCGCGGTTGAGCAGTTGGTGTCGCGCGGGCGCAAGCGCTTGCGGCGTCAGGCCAAAGATGAAGGTTGGGCGCCGGGCGGGTCCGGAGACGAGCCTGGAGTCCAGCGTGGAGACGAGCCTGGAAAGGATCAGGAGAGATGAACGGATCGGGCGATCAGGGGGCGGCGCGGCTCGCCGCGTTCGAAGCGGATCTGGACCTCCACGGGCCCGACTTCGAGCGCTGGCCCGAGGAGGCGCGGCGCGCGGCGGAGGCGTTGATCGCAAAGGAGCCGCGCGCGGCGGCGTCGCTGGCGGCCGCTCGGGCGGTCGAGACCGGGCTGCGCGCGCCTGCGCCCGGGGATCGACCGGATGCGGACGTGATCGGCGGGGTCCTCGCCCGGTCGGCGGCGGCGCGCGCGAAGCCGGCGGCGCCCGAGGGCTTCGGCGTGTCGATCTTTCGGGCCGGGCGGGCGCCGCTTCGGCCGGCGGCGGGGCTCGCCGCGGCGGCCGGGCTCGCGCTCGGGTTGTTCGAGTTGGGGCGGATCTACGGGGCTCCGGCGCCGGTCGATCCGGTTCTGACGGCGGCGGCGCCGTCTTTGATGGAGGCGGTCGCGGATCCGCTGCTCGATCCATTGCTCCTGCCGGTTCTCGGGGTGTTTTGAGATGCGCGCCTTTGCACGACGCGGATTGAGGAGGGCGAGCTGATGCGCGTCGGTTTCTGGTTCTTCGCCCTGGCGATCCTGTTGGCGCTGTCGCTGGCGCTGAACGCGTTTCTGCTCGGCGCGGCGAGCGCGCGGCGCGAGGCGGGTCCGGTGGTTACCGATCGCGAGGCGCAGATGCTCGCCCAGGCGATCCGGCGGATGATCCCGGCGGAGATGCGTGCGGATTTCCGGAGCGCCCTTCGCCAGGACAGGCGCGGCCTGCTGGCGGACCTCCAGACTTGGCGAGAGGCGCGCGCGGCGACGGTTGCGGCGCTCCATGCGGAACCGCTCGACCGGGGCGCGGCGGAGGCGGGGCTGGCCGAGATGCGCCGCGCCTCGGTCGCGCTTCAGGAGCGGTTGCACGCGGCGGCGCTCGAGGCGGCGGAGGCCGCGCCGCCCGAGGTGCGGCGCCAGATCCCGGCCGAGGGGCCGCGCGGCGCGCTGGTGCGGGAGCGGGTGCGGCGCTGGCTCGGCGGGGAGTGAGGCTCGGGCCGCCGTTCAGCTGATTTGTTCAGCTCCGCGCTCGGCTCCTCGTTTCAGCTTCTCGGTTTGGCGCGCCGCGTCGGCTCGGCGGCGGTCGGGTCCTCGGGCCAAGGGTGCTTCGGATAGCGCGCGCGCATGTCCTTGCGCACATCGGCGTAGGAGCCGGTCCAGAAGCCCGGCAGGTCCGCCGTGGTCTGCAGCGGGCGCTGGGCGGGCGAGAGCAGATCGAGCAGCAAGGGCCGGCCGGCGACGCGCGGATGCTCGGTCAGGCCGAACAGCTCCTGCAGCCGGATCGCGACGCGGGGTTGGGATCCGGCATAGTCGATCGGCGCGCGGGTTCCGGTCGGCGCGGTGAAATGGCTCGGGACCAGGCGGTCGACGGCCTGGGCTTGGGCGTGGTCGAGCCGGGCCTTCAGGATCTCCAGCAGGTCGAGCGCCGCCAGATCGCCCTGCGTCTTCAGCCCCCAGAGATGCGGGGCGAGCCAGTCGTCAAGGCCGTCGAGAAGCGCCGCGTCCGAGAGGTCCGGCAATGTCGGGTCCGCGCTGCGAGCCGCCGCGACGCGGGCCCGGAAGCGCTCGGCCGGGGGCGTCCAAGGCAGCGCGGCGAGGCTCAGCTGGCGCACGCCGTCGGTCATCGCGGCGGCGACCAGATCCGGCGGCGCGTCGGCCCAGCGCTCCTCCTGAAGCGGGGCGGCGCCCAGCATGCGACGGCGGCGGGCGGAGACGGCGCGGTCGCGCTTGGACCAGTCGACGCTCTCGCGCCAAACTAGGCGGTCCGCGAACACCGCCTCGAGCGCGCTGGCGGCGACCGGGGCGGCGAGCCGGATCGTCGCCTCGCGCTGATCGCCGTCGAGGTCGGCGGCGACCAGGAAGGTCGCGCCGGACAGCGCGTCTCCGTCGGGGAGCGCGGCGCCCTTGCCGCCGGAGAGCAGGTAACGCGGGGCCTCGCCCTTCCGCCGCGCGCCGATGCGGTCGGGGAAGGCGAGGGCGAGGAGCGCGCCCGGGTCCTGTTCGAGTCCGTTGCGGCGCAGAGCCGTGAGCGGCCCGGGCTTCGGCAGGCGCTTCGAGAGCCGGTCCGCGGCGGCGGCGATGCGGGCGAGGGCGGGCCGTGCGGCGGGATGCTCGCCGGGCGCGTTCAGCGCCGCCAGCCGTTTCGAGACGTCGACCGATCCGGCGCCGCGCAAAGGGTCGCGCTCTTCGAGAAGCGCTGCGAGCCGGCGCGCGGCGGGCGAGCCGCCAGCCTCGACCACCATGTGCGCGAGGCGCGGATGGAGGGGCGCGCGGGCGAGCAGGCGGCCGTGCTCGGTGATCCGACCCGCGGCGTCGAGGGCGCCGAGCGCCTGAAGCAAGTCGACCGCCTTTGCGTAGCCCGCGGCGGGCGGCGGATCGAGAAAGGCGAGCTCCTCCGGCCGCGCGCCCCAGGCGGCGAGGTCCAGGGCGAGGCCGGCGAGGTCCGCCTCCAGGATCTCGGGCGGGTCGTAGGGCGCCAGCGCGCCCTCCTCGGCCCGGGTCCAGAGACGGTAGCAGACGCCCGGCGCGGTCCGGCCGGCGCGCCCCTTCCGCTGCTCGGCGGCGGCGCGGCTCACCCGCTCCGTCACCAGGCGGCCCATGCCGGCGCTCGGGTCGAAGCGGGCGCGGCGGGCGCGCCCGGCGTCGATCACGATCCGCACGCCGTCGATGGTGAGCGAGGTCTCGGCGATGGCGGAGGCGACCACCACCTTGCGGCGGCCGGGGCGCGCGGGGGCGAGGGCGCGCTGCTGCTCGGCGAAGGGCAGTTCGCCATAGAGCGGCAGCAGGTCGAGGTCGGGCGGCGCGTCGCAGGACAGCGCGTCGACGGCCCCCCGAATCTCGCGCGCGCCGGGCAGGAACAGCAGCGCGTCGCCGGGCGCTTCGGCGAGGGCGCGGCGGGTCAGATCGGCGGCGGCGTGTTCAAGCCTCGGGCCCGTGGCGCGGCCTCGGGGTCCGCGCCCGCGCCCGCCTCCCCCCGCGAGCTTGATCGGCGCGTCGAGCCAGCGGGTCTCGACCGGGTGGCTGCGGCCCTCGGAGGTGACGATCGGCGCCGGGCGGTCGGCGCCCATCAGCGCCGCCACCGCCTGGCCGTCGAGCGTCGCCGACATCACCAGGAGCCGCAGATCCTCGCGCAGGGTCTGGATCTCGAGACAGAGCGCGAGGCCCAGATCGGCGTGGATCGAGCGCTCGTGGAACTCGTCGAAGATCACGCAGGCGACGCCCGAAAGCTCCGGGTCGCCCTGGAGGCGGCGGGTGAGGATCCCCTCGGTGACGACCTCGATGCGGGTGCGGGGGCCGATGCGCGCCTCGTCGCGGATGCGGTAGCCGACGGTCTCGCCGACCGGCTCGCCCAGGGTCTGCGCCATGCGGGCGGCGGCGGCGCGGGCGGCGACGCGGCGGGGCTCGAGCATCAGGATCGTCGCGGATCGCGCCCAGGGCTCCGACAACAGGGCGAGCGGGACGCGCGTGGTCTTGCCCGCGCCCGGCGGGGCCTGGAGCACGACGGACGGGCTCTTGCTGAGACGCGCCAGCAGCTCGGGCAGCGCGTCGTCGATCGGGAGCGCGGAAAGGGGGGCGGGGCGCGGTTCGGTCACGGTAGGGGCTTAGCGCCGCCCGCGCCGGCGCGCCAGCCGCCGCGGGCGAGGCTAAACTCCAGTTCACCACCAATCGCAAATCTGTAGAGAATGCGTAAAGGTCGATGCGGGACATTTCCCAAAGTATTGAAAGCTGGGAGAAGGCGATGGGGAAGTATTTTCTGGTTCTCGGTCTCGCGTGGTTCGGCCTGTCGAGCTACGTCGACTATCTCTCCGACGTCGCAACTGCGCGCGAGGAGCGTCAAGCGCAGGCGATTGCGGAGTTCGGTCTGACCGAGACCGCCGCGGCGTTCGTCGCGCCCTGCGTGCGGTCGGCCTCGACGCACAAAGTGCGCCTGACCACGCGCTCGCCCGTGACCGGAGAGCAGGACGCGGCCCCGGTGGATCGGGCGCGCGCCTGCGCCTGCATCGCGTCGAGGACGCCGGCTGCGGGCGATCCCGGCTCCGTGTTGGATGCGGCGGCGGTCTATGACGCGTTTCTCGACGCTGCGGACCAGCCTCACCGGATGTCGCATCACCTCGCGGCGCTCGAACAGATGTCTTCGGACCGCGGGGTCGCGGCGCTGCGCCTCGCGCAGATGTCGAACGAGCTGGTCCAAGCCTCCGCCGTCTGCGCGCGGTCGGACAAGCTCCGGGCGGGCGTGAGCGGGGCGGCGGCGGGACGCTCGTAACGCGCGCGTCGCGGATCGGCGGCGGGTTGCGCGCCGCCGGGCGCGGCTCTTGCGAGGCGACGGGGTCGTCGTCCCCGGATCGCGAGAGCCGCCATGCGTCCCACCTCAGATCTCCTTTCATGTCTTCGCCGCCTGATCGGCGGGGTTGTCCTCGCCGCCGCGGTCGGTGGCGGCTGCGGCGCGGCGGCGGCGGATCTGGCGGCGGCGCGGGCGGATATGGCGGGGCTCGCCGCGGAGCATCTGGGGCGACCGGCGGCCACGCGGGCGCTGCGCTCCGCCTTGCTCGGGCGTTTCGACCGGGCGGATCTCGACGGCGGCGGGGTCGGGGCGTCGGACGAGGCTTTGCGCGCCGAGGCCGCGGCGGCGCGGGTGCGGGCGACGCTTTTGGCGGAATGGCTCGCGCATGATCTCGACGGCGACGGCGCGGTCGGCGCCCGAGAGCTCGAACGCGGGTTGACGCCGAAGACGCTCGCGGCGCTGCGCAAAGCGGCCGGCACGATGACGCCGAGCGCCGCGCAGCGGGCCTGGGCGCTCGAGCAGATGGTCGCCGCGACGCGGCTGCCCGATCCGGATCGGGACGGGGTCTCGACGCTTGCGGAGATGCACGCCGCGGCGGCGGAGGCGGTCGCGGCCGGCGAGGCGCGGCGGGCGCAGCGCGCGCCGCTCCTGCCCGAGAGCTTCGATCTCGATGGCGACGGGACGGTCGCGCTCTCGGAGTTCGCGGCTCTCGCGGACGCCCTGATCGGCCGGCTCGACAGAGATGGCGACGGGTTCGTTTCGGATCTGGAGCGCCAGGCGATCGCGCGCCGCTGAGATCCGGGGCGGACCTGAGACCCGGGGCGGACCTGCGCCGGCCTGTCTGGTTGCGCCGCACAACAGCGGAAGCGTAGATTTCGGAACGATGGCGGCCGGAAGCGACGCGACCGCGCCGGCGATGCGTGTGGAAGACGCCTGTCAGGGCGGCGGACGCAGGAGGGACCGATGGCGGACAAAGCGACGATCGAAGCGTGGCGCGCGCTCGCGGAGAAAGAACTGCGCGGCAAGGCGGTCGATGAGCTGACCTGGGAGACCCCGGAAGGGATCTCGGTCAAGCCGCTCTACACCGAAGCGGATCTCGACGGGCTCGACCATCTGGGCGGTCTGCCGGGCCTCGCCCCGTTCGTGCGGGGGCCGCGGGCCACGATGTACGCCGGACGGCCCTGGACGATCCGGCAATACGCCGGCTTTTCGACGGCCGAGGAATCGAACGCGTTCTATCGCAAGGCGCTGGCGGCCGGGCAGCAAGGGGTGTCGGTCGCTTTCGACCTCGCCACCCATCGCGGCTATGACAGCGACCATCCGCGGGTGATCGGCGATGTCGGAAAGGCGGGGGTCGCGATCGATTCGGTCGAGGACATGAAGATCCTGTTCGACGGGATCCCACTCAAAGACATCTCGGTCTCGATGACCATGAACGGCGCGGTGATCCCGACGCTCGCTAACTTCATCGTCGCGGGTCAGGAGCAGGGCTGCGCGACGGCCGATCTTTCAGGGACGATCCAGAACGACATCCTGAAAGAGTTCATGGTGCGCAACACCTACATCTATCCGCCCGAGCCCTCGATGCGGATCGTAGCGGACATCATCGGCTACACCTCGACCGAGATGCCGAAGTTCAACTCGATCTCGATCTCCGGCTATCACATGCAGGAGGCTGGGGCGACGCTGGTGCAGGAGCTCGCCTTCACGCTCGCGGACGGGCGGGAGTACGTGCGGGCGGCGCTGTCGAAGGGGCTCGACGTCGACGCCTTCGCCGGGCGGCTGTCGTTCTTCTTCGCGATCGGCATGAACTTTTTCATGGAGGCGGCGAAGCTAAGGGCGGCGCGGCTGCTCTGGCACCGGATCATGTCGGAGTTCAATCCGAAGAAGCCGGGCTCGCTGATGCTGCGCACCCACTGCCAGACCTCGGGCGTGTCGCTGCAGGAGCAGGACCCGTACAACAACATCGTCCGCACGGCCTATGAGGCGCTGGCGGCGGCGCTCGGCGGCACGCAGTCGCTCCACACCAATTCGTTCGACGAGGCGGTGGCGCTGCCGTCGGACTTCGCGGCGCGGATCGCGCGGAACACCCAGCTGATCCTGCAGAACGAGACCGGCGTGACCAATGTCGTCGATCCGCTGGCGGGCTCCTACTATGTCGAGGCGCTGACGGCGGAGCTGGCGGAGAAGGCGTGGGCGCTGATCGAGGAGGTCGAGGCGCTCGGCGGCATGACCGAGGCGGTGGCGTCCGGCATGCCGAAGCTGCGGATCGAGCAGGCGGCGGCGGAGAAGCAGGCGCGGATCGACCGGGGCGAGGAGGTGATCGTCGGGGTCAACAAGTTCCGTCCGTCGGAGGCCGATCCGATCGAGATCCGCGACATCGACAACACCAAGGTGCGCGAGTCCCAGATCGCCCGGCTGAAGCGGGTGCGCGAGGGGCGCGACGAGGCGGCGTGCCAGGCGGCGCTCGCGGCGCTCACGCGGATGGCGGAGAGCGGCGAGGGCAATCTGCTCGCCCAGGCGGTCGAATGCGCCAAGGCGCGGGCCTCGGTCGGGGAGATCTCGGATGCGATGGAGAAGGTCTATGGCCGGCACGCGGCGGAGATCCGGAGCGTCTCGGGCGTCTATGGCAAGGCCTATGAGGGCGACGAGGGGTTCGAGGCGATCCAGGCCGATGTGACGGCGTTCGCCAAGGAGGAGGGGCGGCGGCCGCGGATGCTGGTGGTGAAGATGGGCCAGGACGGCCATGACCGCGGCGCCAAGGTGATCGCCACGGCCTTCGCCGATATGGGCTTCGACGTCGATGTGGGGCCGCTGTTCCAGACGCCGGAGGAGGCCGCGCAGGATGCGATCGACAACGACGTCCATGTGATCGGGGTGAGCAGTCAGGCGGCGGGGCACAAGACGCTCGCGCCGGCGCTGATCCAGGCGCTGAAAGCGGCGGGGGCCGACGACGTGCTGGTGATCTGCGGCGGGGTGATCCCGTCGAGCGACTACGCCTTTTTGAAGGAGGCCGGCGTCGCCGCGATCTTCGGGCCGGGGACGAACATTCCGGACGCCGCGCGCGAGGTGCTGCGGCTGGTCAGGGCGCAGCGGTCGGGGCCGATGGCGGCGGAGTGAGGGGGCGGCGGTCTCTGACGGCTCGAGCGACAGTTCTTCTGCCGACCCCGCCGGCCTTCGGCCGGCCAGCGGCCGACCCGCCCCCAAGGGGCGGCCGCTCCGCGCCCACCCCTCGGGACGGCCGCTGCGAAAGCGGATCCGTGGTCTGCGTTCACCCTCGGCTAGGGCGCGAGGCCCGGCGCGATGGGACGACCGCGGGGGTCGGGTCGCGTTCGCTCACTGCGCCGGGACGGCCGGCGTGGGGGCCAGCATGCGGCGCCAGATGACAACCTCGGCCTGGCCGCGTTCGGTGATGAACCAGCTGTTGGTCTCGGGGTCGTAGTCGGCGTGGCCGCCATCCTTCAGACCGGACTTGGTCTCGGTCCGATAGGCCATCACGCGGATCCGGTTCTCGATCAGCTGCCGGGCGACCGCATCCTCGCAGGTGATCAGGCGACGCTCGAGCGCGGAGACCAAGTCCAGCAGCGGCGTGGTCTCCTCAATCCCCTGCTCCGCCAGGAACACGAGGGCGGCGACCCGGATCTCCGGCTCGTCGACCTCCGCCGCGTCGCAGGCCCGGGCCGCGCTTGCGGCGACCAGGGACGTCGCGGCGAGCGCGCCGGCGATCAGAAACATGCGCATGAAAAAATCCCCCAACCATGTCCGATTGAGGGATTTGTCTCGCGCGGGGCGAGCTCGAAAGCGATGCGACGCGTCGTCCGCGGCGCCGGGTCTCAGAGGCTGACGACCTGAGCCTTGCCCGTCGCCTCGGCCTGCTTCGCGGCGACGGAGGCCACCGCGAGATCCTGAAGGCCCACGCCGGTGCCGTCGAACAGGGTGATCTCGTCGTCGCTGGTCCGGCCGCCATGGGCGCCGTCGATCACCGCGCCGATCGGGGTGACGTCGGCCTCCTTGATCAGGCCGGAGGCGATGGCGTGCTGGGTCTCGCCGATCGAGATCGACTGGGCGACCTCGTCGGTGAAGAGCGTGGCGGCGGCGACCAGCGCCGGGTCGACCTCCTGCTTGCCCTTGGTGTCCGTGCCCATGCAGGCGATATGGGTCCCGGGCTTGATCCAGTCCTTCATCAACAGCGGCTCGAAGGCGCTGGTGATGGTGATGATCGCATCCGACTGGGCGCCGAGCTGCTCGGGCGTGACCGCCTCGAAGGGCAGGCCGATCTCGTCGGCGACGGCGGCGAGCTTCGGGAGCATCTCCGGATGGGGGTTCCAGGCGACGACCTTCTCGAAGCTCCGCTGCTCGACGGCGGCGCGGAGCTGGAACTGGGACTGGTGGCCGGCGCCGACCATGCCGAGGACCTTGGCGTCCTTCCGCGCAAGGTGCGCGATCGAGACGGCGCTGGAGGCGGCGGTGCGCATCGCGGTCAGATAGTTGCCGCCCACCAGTGCGGAGAGCTGGCCGCTGTCGGGGTCGAACAGAAACACCGTGGACTGGTGGTTGGTCAGGCCCTTCGCCATGTTGCCGGGCCAGTAGCCGCCCGATTTCACGCCGAGGACCAGGCCGGCCCGGTCGAAGCCGGATTTGAAACCGTAGAGCGCGTCGGCGTGGCCGATGGCCTCGCGGATCACCGGAAAGTTGTAGGCGTCGCCTCGCGCCATGGCGGCGAACACGTCCTCGACCGCCTTGAAGGCGGCGGCGCGGTCGACGACCTCTTGGCAGGTTTGTTCGGTGACGATGAGCATCGGCTAGGCCTCGTTCGCTGCGCCGGCGCGGGCGAGCGCCGGCCGGGCGGATGACGGACGGCGCGCGCCGGGTCGCGACGCGCGCCGAAGAGATCGGATTTCAGAGAAGCGGGCGCTTCGGCCGGTCCGGCGGCGAGCGGGCGCGTTCGAGCCCGCTCGCAAGGGCGCCGGGCCTTAGTAGGCCTTGCCGCGGGCGGTCACGGGCCAGACGGTCTCGACCTTGCCGCCGCGCACGCCGACAAACCAGTCATGCACGTTGCAGGTCGGGTCGCAGTGGCCGGGGACCAGACGCAGCTTCTCGTTGATCTTCAGCACGCCCTCGGCGTCCTCGATCACGCCGTGCTCGTCCGAGCATTTGACGTACTTCACATCCGTCCGACCGAACACAACCGGCAGGCCGCTGTCGACCGACTGGGCTTTCAGGCCGGCGTCGCAGATCGCCTTGTTCTCTTTGGCGTGGCTCATCACCGAGGTGAGGAGGAACAGCGCGTTCTCCCACTCGCCCTGGTCGATGCGCTTGCCGTCCTTGTCGAGAATGCGGCCGTAGTCGGCGTCCATGAAGGCGTAGGAGCCGCACTGCAGCTCGTTGTAGACGCCCGAATTGCCCTCGAAATAGTAGGAGCCGGTGCCGCCGCCGCCGACGATGTCGCACTCGAGACCTTCGGCCTTCAGGGCGTCGACCGCGTCCTTCACCATCGCGACCGCGACGTCGATCTTGGCTTTGCGCTCGTTGTAGTCGTCCATGTGCTGCATCGCGCCCTGATAGGCCTGGATGCCGGTGAACTTCAGGCCCGGGGCGGCGTCGATCGCCTTGGCGATTGCGACGACGTCTTCGGTCTTGGTGACGCCGCAGCGCCCGGCGCCGCAATCGATCTCCACCAGGCACTCGATGGTGGTCCCGTGCTTCTGCGCGGCGGCGGACAGGTCGGCGACGTTGGTCGGATCGTCGACGCAGCAGATCGTGCGCGCGCCGAGCTTCGGCATGCGGGCCAGGCGGTCGATCTTGGCGGGTTCGCGCACCTCGTTCGAGACGAGGACGTCTTTCACGCCGGCCCGGGCGAAGCTCTCGGCTTCGGAGACCTTCTGGCAGCAGATGCCGACCGCGCCCTTCTCGATCTGGTAGAGCGCGACGTCCGCGGATTTGTGCATCTTGCCGTGGACGCGCAGGCGCACGCCCATCTGGTCGGCGAAGCTCTGCATCTTCGCGACGTTGCGCTCGAAGGCGTCAAGGTCGACGATGAGGCAGGGGGTCTGGATCTCGGCTTCGTCCATGCCCGGCTTGGCGGGGATGTCGTAGCCCACCTCGAATTGGTCGAGCGACGTGAGGTCTTTCATCTTGTCTCTCCCTTGCGTTTTGGGGTGGGTCAGGCGGTCAGCCAGGGCAGCTTGTCGAGATCGACATTGCCGCCCGTGACGATGACGCCGACGCGCTTTCCGGCGAAGACGTCCTTGTGCTTCAGGATCACGGCGAGCGGCACGGCGCAACTCGGCTCCATGACGATCCGCAGGCGCTTCCAGGTGAGCTTCATCGCGTCGATGATCTCCTCCTCGGTCGCGGTGAGGATGTCCGTGACGTAGTTCGACACAAAGTGCCAGGTGCGCTCCTTCAGGGGCACCTTCAACCCGTCGGCGATGGTGACGGGCGCGTCGTCGGCGATGATGTGGCCGGCCTTGAAGGAGCGGTAGGCGTCGTCCGCATTCTTCGGCTCGGCGGCGTAGATCTTCACGCCGGGCGCGATGGTCGAGAGCGTCAGGCAGGTGCCCGAGATCATGCCGCCGCCGCCGATCGGCGCGGTCATGACGTCGAGACCCTCGACCTGCTCGTTGAACTCGAGCGAGCAGGTGCCCTGGCCCGCGATCACTCGGGGATCGTTGTAGGGGTGCACGAACTCTGCGCCCGACTTGGCGACGACTTCTGCGAAGGTCGCCTCGCGCGAGCTGGTCGATGGCTCGCATTCAACGATCTCGCCGCCGTAGTAGCGCACCTGGTCTTTCTTGGCCTGAGGCGCGGTGCGGGGCATCACCACCGTGCAGGGGATGCCACGGCGGCCGGCGGCGTAGGACAGCGACAGGGCGTGGTTGCCCGAGGAGTGGGTCGCGACGCCCACTTTCGCCATCTCGTCCGAGAGACCGAACACCGCGTTGCAGGCGCCGCGCACCTTAAAGGCGCCGGCCTCCTGGAAGTTCTCGCATTTGAAGAACAGGTCCGCGCCGGTCTGCTCGTTCAGATACTCCGAGCGCAACACCGGCGTCCGGTTGATGTGCGGCTTGATGCGCTCATGCGCGGCGAGCACGTCGTCGAAGGTCGGCAGGTCGAGGTCTGCGGGGTGCGTTTCATCCAACATGGGTCAGGCCGCTTTCTGCAGTTTCTCGGAAGGGTTCTTACGAAGATAGTCCTGAGCCGCAACGACTCCAGAGCCGAGCGCGACCGGGTAGTCGAGATCGCGCATCGCCATCTCCATCACCGCGAGGCCGGAGAGGACCATGCCCTCGGACAGCGCGCCCAGATGACCAATGCGGAAGGCCTTGCCGTCCATCGGGCCCAGGCCGACGCCGAACGACATTTCGTAAGCGTCGAAGGCGCGGCGGGTGAGCGCGTTGCTGTCGTAGCCTTCCGGCACATAGATCGTGCTCACTGTGTCCGAGTACAGCTCGGGGCGCTTCGCCGCGAGGGTCAGGCCCCAGCCGCCCACGGCGCGGCGCACGGCCTCGGCCAGGCGGTGGTGGCGGGCGAAGACGTTGTCCAACCCCTCGTCGAACAGCATCGCCAGGCTCTCTTTGAGCCCGTGGATCAGCTGGATCGGCGGGGTGTAGGGGAAGCCGCCGGCGGCGTTGGCGTTCCGCATATCCCGGAAATCGAAGAAGCAGCGCGGGCAGGTCGCGCCGTCCATCGCGGCGAGCGCCTTCTGGCTGACGCCGACGATCGCCATGCCGACGGCCAGCATGAAGCCCTTCTGCGAGCCGCAGACCGCGAGATCCACGCCCCAGGCGTCCATCTGGAAGTCCATCGAGGCGAGGCTGCTCACGCAGTCGACATAGAGCAGCGCCGGGTGGCCGGCGTCGTCCATCGCGCGGCGGACGGCGGCGATGTCGCTCTTCACGCCGGTCGCGGTCTCGTTGTGGGTGACGAGGACCGCCTTGATCTCATGGGTCTTGTCGGCGGCCAGACGCTCGCCGTAGCGATCCGCGGGCGCGCCCTCGCCCCACTCGCACTCGATGATCTCGACATCGAGGTTGTGGCGCTGGCAGAGGTCGATCCAGCGATGGGAGAACATGCCGTAGCGGGCGACCAGCACCTTGTCGCCGGGCGAGAGCGTGTTGGTGACCGCGGCCTCCCAGCCGCCGGTGCCGCTGGCCGGGAAGGTGACGACCTCGCCGGTCTCGGTCTTGAAGACCTTCTTCAGGTCGGCGAGCAGCGGCGTGAGCAGATCCACGAAATCCGGCGCGCGGTGATCGGACGTTTGGACCGCCATGGCGTGGCGCAAGCGATCCGGCATGTTTGTGGGGCCTGGAATGAAGACCGGGTTGAGCCCGTGCATCGCGTTTCCTCCGACGATCAGACGCGACGTTGGGTAGCACCCTGCGACCGCGTCCGCAATTTTTCTGAAAAAGTTTTTCACTGCTGGCTGGGAGGCCGCGGTCACCAACACGCTCTCGCCCGGCGACAAAGTGCTGGTCGCCCGCTACG
>JBCBRF010000023.1:0-30158 GCA_039819865.1 Pseudomonadota bacterium
GGCTTCGCGTTCCCGGCGATCGATCTCGCCATCGATCTGCTCGCGCGCCGCGCCGTGGACACCAAGCTCGCGGGGGCGGCGATTCGGCGCTCGCACCATTGCGGACAGCTCGGCGCTCATGTCGAGCGGCTGGCGAAGGCGATCGCCCCCTGGGGCGGCGCCCGCCCGTTCTTCGGCACCAATCCCATCGCCTTCGCCGCGCCGATCGACGACGCGCCCCCGCTGGTCATCGACCTCTCGATCTCGAAGGTCGCGCGCGGCAAGGTGATGGCGGCGGCCAAGGCGGGCGAGGCGATTCCGGAAGGGTGGGCGCTCGATCCGACAGGCGCGCCGACGACCGATCCGAACGCGGCGCTGGCGGGAACCATGGCCCCGCTCGGCGACGCCAAGGGGGCCGCGCTGGCGCTGATGGTGGAGGTCCTCGCGGCCACGCTGACGGGCGCCAACCAGTCGTATCAGTCGAGTTCCTTCTTCGACGCCGACGGCCCCCCGCCCGGCGTGGGTCAGTTGATCCTGGCGTTTGATCCGGCCGGCGCCCTTGGCGGCCCCGGCTTCGGCGCGCGCATGTCTGCCCTACTCGCCGCGATGACGGCGGAAGAGGGCGTGCGCCCGCCCGGCGCCCGTCGCCACGCCGCGCGTGAACGGGCGCTCCGGGAAGGAGTGGCCATCAGCCCGCAGCTCAAAGCCGAAATCGACGCGGTCGCGGGAGGCGCGTGACGCTTGGTCCCGCCTGGGCCCGCCTGTTCGCCCGCGCCCCGACGCGCCGCAAAACGCAATCCCCGAGCGCCGTCGCCCTGACCGACGCGCGGCGACCTCTCCGCCGAGGGCCGTTCGCACATCCGCCCCCTCCACCCCGTCGCGCAAGCGAACCCGACGCCGCGCTCTGGAGACGGGTCAGTCGAGCCCCGAGCCTTCGGGCACGGCCATCACGCCGTAGAGCTGCCCGAGGCTCGCATCCGGACGTGCGCCCGGAAACCATTTGCGGAAGATCTCGAAGATCTCTTCGCTCGCATAGCTGCCGGACAGCGCGCGGTTCACGGCGAAAAGCAGTTCCCCGTCGCCTTTGCGGACCGGCAGGGCGTAAGGCTCGTTCGACAGCCGGAGCCGGGACAGGCTGAACTCGTCCTTATTGTCCACCGCGAACTGACGCAGCAGCACGCGGTCGCCGAAATAGCTGTCGATCCGCCCGTCGCGGAGCGCCGCGAGCCCCGCCTCATGCGAGGCGACGGGCATGATCTTGATCGGCGGCTCGAACTGCGCCGCCTGCGCGCGCAGCGTGGCGAGCGACGTCGATTTGTCGATCACGCCCACGACCTCCCCATAGAAGCCGCGCGGAACCTTGCCCTTACGATGGAGCAGGGACGCCGAAGTCACGAAAGTGAACAGCGAAAAGTCGAACCGCCGCTGGCGCTGCAGCGTGAAGGTGGTCGCGCCGCAGAGCAGGTCGATCCGCCCGCTCTCGAGGCTTTCAAAGCGGTCCTCGACGGTCACCGGCACAAACTCGACCGGCAGATCCGGCCGCGTCGCCGCCCGCACCGCGGCCGCCGCGCGCTGGCAAAGGTCGATCGAAAACCCGATCGCGGGCGCGACCTCAGCCCCGGAACGCGCCTTGCGCTCTTGCAGCTCCGCGTCGCTCAGCGCGCGCGAGAAGGGCGGCGCGTCGACCCGGTAGCCGAGTTTCAGCGCCCCGCCCTGCTTCAGCGCGGCGATCGTGTCGCCCAGAGCCGGCCCGCCCCAAGCGGCCCCGCCGAGCGCGACGCCCGCCGCCAGCATGACGCCCGCATTCAAAAGCCGAACACGCATCCTTAGCCCCCTCTCGTCTCCGAAGCGTCCGGAGCCGCCCGCCCCATGCGAAGACGCCACGCTCAGTCTCTCGCAAGGGCGCCGCAAAGTCACCATCGGTTCGACGCGCTCGCCATCTCTGCTAACACTGTCCACAGGGATATCCGGGGAAGGAACCGCGCCATGTTCGGTTGGCCAGACGTTTTGATCGCGCTCGGAGCCTCTCAGGACGACGCCGCGAACTTCCGCACGACGATCTTTCTGGCGCTCGCGGTCGGCGCCGCGGCCGTGCTGCTCGACTCGATTACGAAATACGACCAGCGGACGGAGGATTTCCTGCCCTTCGCCGGCTCGAGCAAAGTGCGCCCGAGCATGCTGGCCTCGAGCCTCGCCCACCGCCAGTCCTTCCTGCTCTACATCGTAATGCGTTTGGGCGTGTTCCTGCTCGTGGCCATCGGCCTGCCCCTCGTGCTGCAGCGGATCGATCTCGTCAGCCTCAAGACCTATTCCGAGCTGGCTTTCGGCGCGGTCGAGAACGTGCGCGCCGTGAGCGAGCAACCCTATTGGCCCGCGATCTGGGGCCTGGCCTCGGCCGGCGTGCTCGACAGCATTCCCTTCTTGAAGCGCCTGGAGCCGGCGCTGCGCCGCATCGCCCTGACCTTCGCCTTCGTCCCGCACGGGGTCACCATCATCAAGCGCCAGATCACCCTGTCGCCGTTCCGGTTGTCCGAGGAGCATGACGGCGGTCGCGCCGTGAACCGGTTTCTGCGCGCCGTCGAGACGGACGATTTCTCGCGCAATCGGAGTTCGCTGGAGCACCGCTGGGCGCGCCTCGCCTCGATCCTCTACCTGCTGGAGCCCTCCAACCGCGACGGCCTGAGAAGCCGCTTCATCGAGGAGTATCGCGCTCTGATCGTCGAGCTGGAGGAGGATTTCCGCGGGCTCGAGACGCGGATGCGACTCTACCGGCGCTCGCAGACCGGGGGCCTGACCGACCCGACCTTGCTGGAGGAGGTGCGCGACAGTTTGGCGAGCCTGCCGGGCGACGTGGACCGCGCGCTCGACAAGGCGGAGTTCGTGCTCGCCTGCGCGATCCCGACGGCGCAGACCCCGGGGCGCAAATCCGCGGACAAGCTCCGCAATCTGGGCTTCGAGGTCGAGAAGACCGAACTCGACACCTTCGGCAACGTCTTCGTCAGCGTGCTGGTCGTCGCCTTCGCCGCGTTCTTCGGCGCGCTCGTGAGCCATTTCCTGACCCTCGGCCTGAGCGGCGCGATGGGAGACATGCTGGTCTATCCGGACCCGGACGCGCCGCAGAGCCGCCAGGCGAACATTTTCAGCCGCGCCCTGAACATGCTCATATACTCTGTCGCGATCCTGGGGGTGCTTTTCCTGATGACGTTCTCGCTCGGCCGCAGAGTGGCGCGGATCGACGCGGTTCGGCCGCATCCCGCGGCCGTCGCCGAGAAGCCGATGCTCGACTATGCGGTCGCCAGCCTGGTCGGCGCGACGGCAGCGGCGGCGGTGATGATCGCGATGGTGTTCGCGCTCGCCCCGGCGCCCGACCCGTCCACCGCGGACGCCGCCCCGGCGATAAGCGTCGGCGCGCTGGCGATCTGGGCGCCGCGCTTGTTCGTGCTCTGCTTCATGGCGCAGATCCTGGTCTACGGCCCGACCCGCACGACCCAAGGCATGCTCGCTTGGGCGGGCCTTTTGGGGGCGATCGACCTCGCGGTGACCTTCGTGACCGCAATCGCCTTTTTCGAGGCCCTCGGCCGGCCCGAGCCCGTGACCCTCGGCGGCGCGATCTATCTCTCGATCGTCTCCTTCGCGATCACGACCTGCGTTCTGTTCATCTATGCGCGGCTCTCGCACCGTCAGCGCGCGCTTCTGCTGGCGGCGGAGCCCATCGCGCCCGGGACCCGGCGCGCCCGCCCAGTCGCCGTCGCGGCCTGAGCGGCGAGGGATCCGGAAGACGGGCGCGCCCTTTGCGAACAGCGCGCCGGCGCGCCGCGGGATGACCTCGGCGCGAACGATCGCCGCCGCCGCCGCACCGCCCTGAGATTCTCGACCCGATCGCCGGCGGATCTTGCTCGCCCCGCCGCGCGCCGCCTAATGCGACCATGACGAACCGCACCGACCCCTCGCCCGCGGCCCCGCTCTGGCTGCTGATCGCGCTCCAGGCCGCCGTTTCGGCCGCGAGCCTCGTCGTCGAAATCGTCGCGGGGCGCATGATCGCGCCCTATGTCGGCATGAGCCTCTACACCTGGACCGCGATCATCGCCGTGGTGCTTGCTGGGTTCTCGATCGGCCATGTCTGGGGCGGCCGCATCGCGGCGCGCGAGACCGCCGCCGCGCTCCGCATCAACGGCTGGATCATGCTCGCCGCCGCCGCGAGCGCCGCGGGCGCGGCCCTCCTCCTCCGGCTCGTCGCGGGCCCAGTCCTGGAGACGCTGAGCAATCCACTCCTCGCGATCACGACGCTGACCGCGCTCGTCTTCTTCCTGCCGTCGCTGTTCGCCGGCGTCCCGGCGCCGGTTCTGGCGGTCGTCGCGATGCGCGGACGAGCCGACGCCGAGCGCACCTTGGGCGCGATGTTCGCCGCCGGCGCGATCGGCGCGATCGCAGGCACGCTCCTCGCGGGCTTCCTGTTCATCTCCTGGCTCGGCTCGATCGCGACGCTCGCGGTGATCGCCGCCGCCTACGCCGTATCCGCCGCGTTGTTTTTCGCGCTCGGCGGGCTCGACCGGCGAGAAGCGCTGCGGACGGCCCCGATCTGGCTTCTCGTCGCCGGTCTCGGCGCCGGAGGCCTCCTGCAGACGAAGGTCTGCGACCGGGAGAGCCAGTATTTCTGCATTCGCACCGTCGATCTGACGACGACGCCCGGAAACCCGGTCCGCCTGATGGTGCTCGATCATCTCGCCCATGGCGTGAACGCCGCCGCCGCCCCGCGCGTCATGCACACCGACCACACCGCCATGCTGGACGCCTTGCCGCGCATGCGCATGGGCGAGACGGCCTTTTCCTCGTTCCATATCGGCGGCGGCTCCTATTCCGTGCCGCGCGCCTGGGCGGACCGGGGCATGACCGACATCACCGTCGCCGAGATCGACCCGGCGGTGACGCGCCACGCCATCGAGGATTTCTGGTTCGCGCCCGAGCAGGCGACGGTCCTGCACCAGGACGCGCGCCGCGCCATGCGCCAGACCGCTCGGCGGTACGACGTCATCGTCGGCGACGCCTTCACCGACGTCGCGGTGCCCGCGCATCTGGTGAGCGCTGAGTTTTTCCGCCTCGTCGCGGATCGGCTGACGCCCGAGGGCGTCTTCGCGATGAACGTGATCGACGGGGTCGACCGCTTCGAGGCGCTGACGGCGCTCGTCGCCACCCTGCGCGGCGTGTTCCCGAACGTCGAGGTCTGGACCGAGGCCCGCCCGCCGACGCCCGGCGAACGGCGCGTCTTCGTCCTGCTCGCAGGCGCGGAGCCGAGCCCGGTGTCGAGCCTGATCGCCCGGACGCCGGAGCCGAAGCGCTTCGCAGCGCTGGACCCACGCTTCATCGACGACCTTATGCGTCGGACCGGCGCGCGCGCCCTGACGGACGACTACGCGCCGATCGACCGCCTGATCGGCCTCTACCCGGCGACCGACTGAGAGCCGGCGTCCAAGCGCGCCTCATCCATCGAGAGACGGAGCGCTCCGCACAAGGCGCCGTCGCTGCGGCGAACCAGGATGTGAGCCGGTGGGACCCACCCAGGCCATCGGGAATCCGAGCGATCTGCAAAGCATTTCAGCACGCAGCCGAACCTGAGCCGGCAGGCGCGCTCGGCTCCGTGAAAGCGGTGAGAATTGGCCGGGAACAGCCTCAAGAACGACGGCGACGCCGTTGTACTGAGAACAGCCTCGCACACCAGTCACCAGACAAAACGCCAACCTCGCGACAGAGACGCCCGCAAAACCGCTGAAACTTCAAGGTCGATCGAGAAAAGGGCACGGACGAGCACTAAATGCCCAACAAACACGCTCTAGTGAATCAAAGCGCCTCGATTTGCACACTGAGACGACAAAGCAGAGGCGTCGCTCATATTTTTGGCTTGCACGCCGGAAATCCCCGAGCCTAGGACTGGCTCACGAGCTTGCAGAAGAAGCCCGTCGCATCAAAGCGCGCCAAAAGGAGTTCTCAATGTCTCAAAAGATTTCACGCCGCTCAGCGCTGGGTTTGCTGTCGGCGACCGCCGCCGCGGCCGTCCCGCTGTCGCCGTTTCGCGCCTTCGCGCAGGAGGGCTCGATCAAGGTCGGCGTCCTGCACTCCCTCTCGGGCACCATGGCGATCTCCGAAACCACGCTCAAAGACACCATGCTGATGCTCATCGAGCAGCAGAACGCCAAGGGCGGCCTGCTCGGCAGAAAGATCGAGCCGGTCGTCGTCGATCCAGCCTCCGACTGGCCTCTCTTCGCGGAAAAGGCGCGCGAGCTGATCACGGTGCAAGACTGCGACGTGATGTTCGGCTGCTGGACCTCCGTGAGCCGCAAATCGGTTCTGCCGGTGATCGAGGAGCTGAACGGCCTGCTGTTCTATCCCGTCCAGTATGAGGGCGAGGAAAGCTCGAAGAACGTGTTCTACACCGGGGCCGCTCCGAACCAGCAGGCGATCCCGGCGACCGATTACTTCCTCGATGAACTCGGCGTCGAGAAATTCGCGCTCCTCGGCACCGACTACGTGTATCCGCGGACGACCAACAACATTCTGGAGTCCTATCTCCAGCAGAAGGGCGTCGCGAAGGAAGACATTTTCGTGAACTACACGCCGTTCGGCCACTCCGACTGGTCGTCGATCGTGGCGGACGTGGTCGCGCTCGGCGCCGACGGCAAGAAGGTCGGCGTGATCTCGACCATCAACGGCGACGCCAACGTCGGCTTCTACAAAGAGCTCGCGGCCGCCGGCATCTCCGCCGACGACATCCCGGTCGTCGCCTTCTCGGTGGGCGAGGAGGAGCTCTCGGGTCTCGACACCAGCAACCTGGTCGGCCACCTGGCGGCCTGGAACTACTTCCAGTCGGCGGACGCGCCGATCAACGCGGAGTTCGTCAAAGCCTGGAAAGCGTTCGCCGGCGAGGACCGCGTGACCAACGATCCGATGGAGGCCCACTACATCGGCTTCAACATGTGGGTGAAAGCGGTCGAGCAGGCGGGCTCCACCGACGTCGATGCGGTGCGCGCGGCGATGTACGGTCAGAAAGTGCCGAACCTCACGGGCGGCACGGCGGAGATGCTGCCCAACCACCATCTCACCAAGCCGGTGCTGATCGGAGAGATCCGCGAGGACGGCCAGTTCGACATCATCTCGCAGACCGCTGAGGTCCCGGGCGACGCCTGGACCGACTACCTGCCGGAATCCGCCGTCCTGACCTCGGATTGGCCGGGCCTGGGCTGCGGCATGTACAACACCGAGACCAAGACCTGCGTGCAGATCGCGTCGAACTACTGACGCGGGCCGATCGCGCCGACCGCGAAAAAGGCGCGATCGCTTACGCTCTCTAAGCGTCTTGAACCCCACCGGCGAGCGGCCGACGCGCCGCTCGCCGATCCGTTTTCCTGGTCCGGGAAGTCCCATGCGCGGTTTGCGATGGCGCGATGTCGCCGTTCTGCTCCTGATCTTCGGGTCCCTCGCTCTCTCGACGAAGCCGTTGTCGGCGCAAGCGCCCGGACCGGTGCAGAGCATCCTCCAGGAACATCGAGACGTGGTGGCGAAAAGCTCCCGCCGGACGGTCGGTCCGGTGATCGAAGCGCTGACCGCCAGCGGCCTCGACCGCGCGCCCGCAGTGCTGGAGGCATGGCGCCAGCGCCGTCTCTATCAGCGGACCTCGGACGGGCTGTTCTTCATCGGCGAAAAGCGAGGCGGCGCCACTCGGCTGATCGACCCGGACACCGGCGCCGATGTCGGCGAAGCGACCCGGGAGACCGCGGATCAACTGCGCCCGAACGGCGGCGTGCGCGGGGTGATCGGCTCCGCCCTCGTGCAGTTCCAGCTGAACGCGCCCGACCCAGAGACCCGGCGCAGGGCGCTCCAAGCGATCGAGCGCGACCCGGAGAAGGAGCATCTGGAAGCGCTCGGCGCCTCGATCAAGCTCGAACCCGACCCGCTCTTGCGCGCCCGGAAAGAGCGCTTGCGCCGACTGATCGCCATCCGCTTCGCCCCCGATGAGGAGGAGCGCGTTGCTGCGATCGAGAGCTTCCGCGGCGACATCGGCGTCGACGTCCGCGCCGCGCTGAACCCGCTCGTGAACACCCGGCTCGAGGCCGTCGCTGGCGACGCCCCGCCCGAGACCCGCAACGTCGCGCGCATCCTGTCCCCGGGCGGCGCGGAGCTGTCGCGCGAAGCGGCCTACGATGTGCTGGTCGAGGCGCGTCTCGCCCCGCCGCGGGTCGATCGAGAGGCGATCCGGGCCGCGCTGATCGCCAACATCGCGGACGGCGCGGTCGCGGGCGTCCCGGTCGCGAGTCTCGACACCGACGCGGCGCGCCTCGACGCCTATGCGGTCTTGGCGTCGACCGGCGCCGCTCCCGCCGCCGCCACGGAGGCGGAGATCGCCGCCGCGCTCGGCGCGCACACCTTTTTTCTGAGTTACGCCGAGCGCTTGAAGACCGTCACCGACGCGGCCGAGGCGACGCTCGACTCGATCAACCTGAAGCTAGGCGCAGCCCAGGGCGTCGACCTGCTGCTCGACGGGTTGTCGCTCGCCTCGATCTACTTCCTCGCGGCCATCGGCCTCGCCATCACCTTCGGCGTGATGGGCGTGATCAACATGGCCCATGGCGAGTTCATCATGATGGGAGCCTACACGGGCTACGTCGTGCAATTGTTCGTGCCCGACTACACCCTGTCCCTGATCATCGCGCTGCCGCTCGCCTTCGCGGTCACCTTCGCCGCCGGCGTCGCGCTCGAGCGCACGGTGATCCGCTGGCTCTACCAGCGACCGCTCGAGACCCTGCTCGCGACGTTCGGCGTCTCGATCGCGCTCCAGCAACTGGCGAAAAACATCTTCGGCACCCAGGCCCGCCCGCTCACCGCCCCCGACTGGCTGGACGGCGCGCTGGTGATCAACGACGTGATCTCGATCAGCTACATCCGCATCGCGATCTTCGTCCTGGCGCTGCTGTTCCTCGCCTTGTTCCTGCTGATCATGAACAAGACGCGGCTCGGCCTCGAGGTCCGCGCGGTCACGCAGAACCCACGCATGGCGGCCTCGATGGGAATCAACCCCGACCGCATCAACATGCTGACTTTCGGCTTCGGCTCCGGCATCGCCGGCGTGGCGGGCGTGGCCATCGGCCTGTTCGCCCAGGTGACCTCCGAGCTCGGCCAGCAATACATCGTGCAGTCCTTCATGACCGTCGTGGTGGGCGGCGTCGGCAACATCTGGGGCGCGCTCGCCGGCGCCACGATGATCGGCGGTCTGCAGAAGGCGATCGAGTGGCTGAACCCGTCGAACACCCTCGCGGCGCAGACCTACATGATCTTGTTCGTCATCCTGTTCATCCAGTTCCGGCCGCGCGGCATGATCGCGCTCAAGGGCCGGGCGGCGGAGGCCTGAGCATGAGCGCGCGCCCCGCCTCCCGCCGACCCTTCTTCGCCGACAACCCGTCCGTGCTGATCTTCATCGCGGCGCTCGGCGTCTTCACGGCCCTCGCGACCATACTGTCGGAGGGCTTCGGCCTCGGGCTCCTGTCCACGAGCCTGGTCAAGACCCTCGGCAAGACGCTCTGCCTCTGCATGATCGCGATCGCAATGGATCTGGTCTGGGGCTATTGCGGCATCCTCAGCCTCGGCCATTTCGCTTTCTTCGGGCTCGGCGGCTACATGATCGGCATGTGGCTGATGTACGCCCGGACCGAGGACATCGTCGCCGAATCACTCGCCAACGCGCCGATCCCGCCGACCGAACAGGAGGTCGTCGACGCCATCGGCGTGCAGATTTTCGGCGTCGTCGGCTCCTCCGAATTCCCCTGGATCTGGACCTTCGCCGACAGCCTCGCGCTGCAGCTGGCGCTGGTCGTCCTGGTTCCGGGCCTGCTGGCGCTGGCGTTCGGCTGGCTCGCCTTCCGCTCCCGCGTCACCGGCGTCTATCTCTCGATCCTGACTCAGGCGATGACCCTCGCGCTGTCGCTCTACCTGTTCCAGAACGACACGGGTCTGCGCGGCAACAACGGGCTCTCGGGCCTGCAGAACCTGCCGGGCCTCGACGACACGCCGCAATCGGTGGTCTCGATCTGGTTCCTCTGGGCCTCGGCGCTGGCGCTCGGCCTGACCTATCTGTTCGCCGCCTGGCTCGTCTCCGGCAAGTTCGGCTCGGTCGTCCAGGCGATCCGCGACGATGAGGCGAGGGTGCGCTTCCTCGGCTACCCGGTCGAGCACTTCAAGCTTGCGGTCTTCACCCTGACGGCGGTCATCGCCGGGATCGCCGGCGCGCTGTATTACCCGCAGGCCGGCATCATCAACCCCGCCGAGATCGCGCCGATCGCCTCGATCTATCTGGCGGTCTGGGTCGCCATCGGCGGGCGCGGACGCCTCTACGGCGCGGTGATCGGCGCCGCGGTGGTCTCGCTCCTCTCCACCTGGTTCACCGGCGGCCGCGCGCCCGACATCCCGCTCGGCTTCTACACCATCCAGTGGGTCGACTGGTGGCAGGTGCTGCTCGGCGTCGGTTTCGTCTGCGTAACCCTTTACGCGCCCAAGGGCTTGGGCGGTCTCGTAGACCTCCTGGTGAATCGCGAGATCGCTCTCCCCGGTCGCCCGGCCAAGCGCTCCGAAACCGTCGGCGACGCCCGCCCCGAACCGAGCGAGACCTGATCGATGGGCGCGCTTCTCCAGGTCGACGACGTCTTTGTCTCCTTCGACGGCTTCAAGGCCATCAACGGGCTCTCCTTCGTGATCGGCACGCCGGAGCTCCGCGCCATTATCGGTCCGAACGGCGCCGGCAAGACCACCATGATGGACATCATCACCGGCAAGACCCGCCCCGACAGCGGAGACGTCCTCTGGGGCGAGGGCGGCGCATCGCTCCTCAAGCTGTCCGAGAGCCGGATCGCGCAGATCGGCGTCGGCCGAAAGTTCCAGCGCCCCACGGTGTTCGGCGCCCAGACCGTGCGCGACAACCTCCTGCTGTCGCTGAAGAGCGACCGCTCCCCCCTCGGCGCGCTGTTGTTCGCCGAGACCGCCGAAGACGCTGATCGGATCGAGGCGCTGGCCGAGGAGATCGGTCTGAAGGACGCGCTCGGCCGCCCGGCGGGCGCGCTCTCCCACGGCCAGAAGCAGTGGCTCGAGATCGGCATGCTGCTCGCCCAGGACCCGAAGCTCCTGCTGGTGGACGAGCCAGCCGCCGGCATGACGCCGCAGGAGCGCGAGCACACCACCGAGCTGCTAAAGCAGGCCGCGACGACCCGCGCCGTGGTCGTCGTCGAGCACGATATGGAGTTCATCCGGCGCCTGGGCTGCCGCGTCACGGTCCTGCACGAGGGGTCGGTGCTCGCCGAGGGCTCGATCGACCATGTCACCCAGAACCAGCAGGTGATCGATGTCTATTTGGGGCGCTGAGAGATGCTGAGCGCGCGCGGCCTGTCGCTCTACTACGGCGGCGCCCAGGCGCTGTTCGACGTCGACCTGTCCGCGGCGGCGGGCCAGGTGACCGCCGTCCTCGGCGCGAACGGGGTCGGCAAAACCAGTCTGCTAAAGGCCGTCGCCGGCGCCCATCCGCGCGCAGCCGGCGAGGTGCGGCTCGACGGCGCGCCGCTCGAGGGCGCCAGCGCCTACGAGGCCGCCCGCCGCGGCGTCGGCTACGTGCCCCAGGGCCGCGAGATCTTCCCACTGCTCACGGTGCGCGAGAACCTCGAGACCGGCTTCGCCTGCCTGCCCCCAGGCGAGCGGACCGTGCCGGACGAGATTTTCGAGCTGTTCCCCGTCCTCGCCGAGATGCGCAACCGCCGCGGCGGGGATCTATCGGGCGGCCAGCAGCAGCAGCTCGCGATCGCGCGCGCGATGGTGCTGCGTCCCAAGCTCCTCCTGCTCGACGAGCCGACCGAGGGGATCCAGCCCAACATCATCCAGCAGATCGGCCGGGTGATCGACGTGCTGAGAAAGCGCGGCGACATGGCGATCGTGCTGGTCGAGCAATATCTCGATTTCGCCCTCGCCCGCGCCGACCGCTTCATCGTGCTCCGCCGTGGCGCGGTGATCCTGGAGGGCGAGACCGCCGCCACCCCGACCGACGCGATCCGCGAAGCCGTGAGCGTCTGATCCCCGGGCCCGCCGACCAAACACGCGACGGAGCCCGTGTGTCCTGGCGGCGCTCAGTGAGCCCTAATCTCAGAGACGCGGGATAAGCCCCCGCCCCTCGTTCTCCATGTAGCTCCAAAACGTCTTGGTCGCCTCCGCCACCGGCCGATCCGAGCGTCGGAGCAGATACCACTGCCGGATCAGCGGCAGGCTCGGCGCCGTCAGCGCCACCAGCCGCCCGCTTTCGAGCTCCGCACCGCAGGTGTGCGCCGAGATCAGCGCGACGCCGAGCCCCGCCATCACCGCCTGCTTGATCGTCTCGTTGGTGCCCATCTCCACGATCCGGAACGGCCGCCCGTCCCCGAGCCGATCAAGAAACCGGCCCATCAGGAGCCGTGTCCCCGAGCCGTCCTCTCGGGAAAGGAAGGTCTCGCCCAGCAGATCCTCCGGCAGGATGTCAGGATCGCCGACCAGCCTGTGGTCGGGCGGCGCGATCAGGATGTGCGGGTGATCGCCCAGCACCACGCGTTCGAAAGCCAGGTGCCCGGGCGGCCGCCCCATGATCGCGACATCGTACTCGCTGCGCTCGAGCCCGGCGATGATGGTCTCGCGATTGCCGATCGACAGGGTGACGTCGATCTTCGGAAACGCCTTGCCGAAGGCCGCGACGATCGACGGCGCGAAGTATTTTCCGGTGCTGACGACCCCGAGCACGATCCCGCCCTCGGCCCCCGAGCGCAGCGCCGCCAGCCGATGCGCGGCCCGCGCGATCACCGTCTCGATCTCCTCCGCCGCATGGATCAGCTCGCGCCCGAGCGCCGTCGTCGACACCCCCTCGGCCCCGCGCTCGAGGATCGGCGCGCCCACCAGGGTCTCCAGCGTCTTCAGATGCGTCGTGATCGCCGGCGGCGTGACCGACAGCTGCTGAGCCGCCTGCGTCACCGAGCCGGTCCTCGCCACGGCCTGGAACGCGCGGAGCTGTTTCAGCGAAAGGCTTCTGAGATCGGGCATAAGAAAACTTAAGAGAAGCAAGTTTTTTTAAAATTTCCTTTTTCATCAGATTCGTCAACGGTTCTCGCAACGAAGCCGGAAAAAGGCCTGCGGGAGGAAACAATGGACAGCCCCAGCCAACCGGTCGAATTGCGAGCGCGCCTGCTCGCCGACGCGTTCGGCGACGCCGATCGCACGGCTCTCGCCAAGACGATCCTGGCGCTCGCCGCCGCAGCCGTCGAGATCGAGCGTCTGGTGGGTCTCGGCCCGCTCGCCGGCGCGCTCGGAGCGGACACCGGCGACGCCAACACCGACGGCGACGCGCAAAAAGCCCTCGACGTGATGGCGAACGACGCGGTCGCGCAGGCGCTCCGCAACGCCCCGGTCGCCTACTACGCGTCCGAAGAGGAGGACGCGATCCTCACCCTGGCCGAGGGCGCGCCCTTCGGCGTGGCGGTCGATCCGCTCGACGGCTCCTCGAACATCGACGTCAACGTCTCGATCGGCACGATCTTCTCGATCTTCCCGCGCAGCGCGGACGGCGCGACCGCCACCTTCTTCCGTCCCGGCGCGGAGCAGGTCGCCGCGGGCTACGTGATCTACGGCCCGCACACCGCGATGGTTCTGAGCAGCGGCGCCGGCGTCGATCTCTACGTTCTCGACCGCGCCAAGGGCGCCTTCATGCTCGCCAAGGCCGGCTTGACGATCGCGCGCGACACCAAGGAGTACGCAATCAACGCCTCGAACTATCGCCACTGGAGTCCCGCCGTCCGGACTTTCATCGACGACTGCCTCGAGGGCGCCGAAGGGCCGCGCGGAAAGAACTTCAACATGCGCTGGGTCGCCTCGCTGGTGGCGGAGACCCACCGCATCTTCTCCCGCGGCGGCGTGTTCCTCTACCCGGAGGACCAACGCCAGGGCTACGAGAAAGGCCGCCTGCGGCTGATCTATGAGGCCGCGCCGATCGCCTTCCTCACAGAGCAGGCCGGCGGCCAGGCCACCGACGGCGTCATCCGCATCCTCGACCGCATCCCGAGCGAGCTCCACCAGCGCACGCCGCTGGTTTTCGGCGCCGCTCAGAAGGTCGAGCGCATCGCCGCCTATCACGTCGACCCCGCTTTCGTTCGAGACGTCTCGCCGCTTTTCGGCGTGCGCGGCCTGTTCCGGTCCTGAGGAGAGCGCGATGTCCGTCAAGCACCCCATCATCACCGTCGTCGGCTCCTCGGGCGCCGGCGCCAGCACGGTCAAGCACACCTTCGACCAGATCTTCCGGCGCGAGAACATCGAGGCTGTGTCGATCGAGGGCGACGCCTTTCACCGCTACAACCGCGCGGACATGAAGGCTGAGCTGTCGCGCCGCACGGCCGAGGGCGACCACACCTTCAGCCACTTCTCGATCGATGCGAACATCCTCGACGAGCTTCAGGCCCAGCTGAAAGCCTATGGCGACACCGGCCGCGCGCGCACCCGCCACTACGTCCATGACGCCGACGAATCCGAGCGCTTCGGCGTGCCGCCCGGCCATTTCACCAACTGGGAGGAGGTCGGCGAGGGCTCGGACCTTCTGTTTTACGAGGGCCTCCACGGCGCGGTCAGGACCGACGGCGTCGACATCGCGGGCCAGGCCGACCTGAAGATCGGCGTGGTCCCGGTGATCAACCTCGAATGGATCCAGAAGATCCATCGCGACCGCGCCTCCCGCGGCTACACGACCGAAGCGGTGACCGACACGATCCTGCGCCGCATGCACTCCTATGTGCACGTGATCTGCCCGCAATTCACCGAGACCGACGTCAACTTCCAGCGCGTGCCGGTGGTCGACACCTAGAACCCCTTCATCGCGCGCTGGATCCCGACCGCGGGCGAGTCGGTCGTGGTCATCCGCTTCAAGAACCCGCGCGGGATCGACTTCGCCTACCTCACCACGATGATCCGCGGCTCCTGGATGAGCCGCGCCAACTCGATCGTGATCCCCGGCGACAAGCTCGACCTCGCGATGCAGCTGATCCTGACGCCGATGATCCTGCGCCTCGTCGAGCGCGGAAGGCGGGGCCGCTGAGCCTTCTCCCCCGAAGCCTTCGCCTCCGCGCTTCCCCCCGATGCCGCCGCTCCCCAGAGACCACCTGAGTTCTGGAGATCCCAAATGACCGAAGCCGACCTCCTGGAGGCGCCCGAGCGCGGCGCCGCAGTCTCCCCGCGCGAGATGGCCAACGCCATCCGCGCCCTGACGATGGACGCGGTCGAGGCCGCGAAATCCGGGCACCCGGGCATGCCGATGGGCATGGCGGACGTCGCGACCGTGCTGTTCCGGCGCTTCGCGAAGATCGACCCCGCCGCGCCCGACTGGCCCGACCGCGACCGCTTCGTGCTGTCCGCGGGCCACGGCTCGATGCTGCAATACGCGCTGCACCATCTGCTCGGCTACGCGGATATGCCGATCGAGGAGCTGAAGCGCTTCCGCCAGCTCGGCGCGAAGACCGCCGGCCACCCCGAGCACGGCCACGCCGCCGGGATCGAGACCACCACGGGCCCGCTCGGCCAGGGCCTCGCGACCGCGGTCGGCATGGCCCTCGCCGAACGCGCGATGAACGCCCGCTTCGGCGACGATCTGGTCGACCACCACACCTGGGTGATCGCCGGCGACGGCTGCCTGATGGAGGGGATCAGCCACCAGGCGATCGACCTCGCCGGCCATCTGCGCCTCGGCCGCCTGATCCTGCTTTGGGACGATAACGCGATCACCATCGACGGCCCGACCGCGCTGTCGACCTCGACCGATCAGCTCGCGCGCTTCGCCGCGGGCGGCTGGCACGTGATCCGCTGCGACGGCCACGACCCCGCCCGCATCGAGGCCGCGCTCGCCGCCGCCAAGGCCGATCCGCGCCCCTCGCTCGTCGCCCGCCGCACCGTGATCGGCTTCGGCGCGCCGAGCAAGCAGGGCACGAGCGGCGTCCATGGCGCGCCGCTCGGCCCAGAAGAGATCGCCGCCGCCCGCCGGACCCTCGGCTGGACCGCAGAGCCCTTCGAGATCCCCGCGCCGATCCTGTCGGCCTGGCGCGCGCTCCCGCGCGAAGCGGCGGAGGCCCGCCGAGCCTGGGAGGAGCGCCGCGCCCGGAGCCCGCGCCGCGACGCGTTCGACGCCGCGCAAGCCGGCGCCCCGCCGCCGGCCCTCGCCGCGGGCATGGCGGCGCTGAAGGCGACGCTCGTCGAGGAACGCCCGAAGCTCGCCACCCGGGTCGCAAGCCAACGCGCCCTGGAGGTCGCGCACGCCGCCGTTCCCTTCATGCTGGGCGGCTCCGCCGACCTGACCGGCTCGACCAACGCCAAGACCGCCGAGATGATCCCGGTCGCCCCCGACGAATTCGCCGGCGACTACGTCCATTACGGCGTGCGCGAGCACGGCATGGCCGCCGCCATGAACGGCGTCGCGCTCCATGGCGGGCTGATCCCCTATGGCGGCGCGTTCCTGGTCTTCGCCGACTACGCCCGCCCCGCGATCCGGCTCTCCGCTCTCATGGAGCAGCGCGTGATCTACCTGATGACCCATGACTCGATCGGCCTCGGCGAGGACGGCCCGACGCACCAGCCGGTCGAGCATCTGGCGAGCCTTCGCGCGACGCCCAACCTCGCCGTCTTCCGCCCCGCCGACGCGGTCGAGACCGCCGAGGCCTGGGAGGCCGCCCTCGGCCTCGCGCGCACGCCCTCCATCCTCTGCCTCTCCCGCCAGGGGTTGCCCACGCTCCGAACCGCCGCCGAGGCGGAGAACCTGACGGCCAAGGGCGCCTACCTCCTCCGCGAGACCGACGGCCCGCGCGCGGTCACGCTCCTCGCCACCGGCTCCGAGGTCGAGATCGCGGTCGCCGCCGCGGACCGGCTCGCCGACCAAGGCGTCGCCGCCGCGGTGGTCTCGATGCCCTGCTGGATGCTCTTCGAGCGCCAGAGCGCCGCCTACCGCGCCGCAGTGCTCGGAACCGCCCCGCGCGTCGGCGTCGAGGCCGCCATGCGCTTCGGCTGGGATCGCTGGCTGGGCGAGCGGAGCGCTTTCGTCGGCATGGCGGGTTTCGGCGCCTCCGCCCCGGCGGCCGAGCTCTACGCCCATTTCGGGATCACCGCGGAGGCGGTCGCCGAAGCCGCCTTGGACCTCATTCAGAACGAAGGAGACGCCTGATGGCGCGCATCACGCTTCGCCAGTTGCTGGATCACGCCGCCGAGCACGGCTACGGCGTGCCGGCTTTCAACATCAACAACATGGAGCAAGGCCTCGCCATCCTCGAGGCGGCGCGGGCCACCCGGAGCCCGGTCATCATCCAGGCCTCCCGAGGGGCGCGGAGTTACGCCGGCGACCTGATGCTCGGCAAGATCGTCGAGGGCCTGGAGCTGATGTTCCCGGAGATCCCGATCTGCCTGCACCAGGACCACGGCAACGACGTCTCGACCTGCCTCTCGGCGATCCAGCACGGCTTCACCTCCGTGATGATGGACGGCTCGCTGAAGGCCGACGCCAAGACCCCCGCCGACTACGACTACAACGTCGCCATCACCCGCGAGGTCGCGCGGCTCGCGCACAT
The DNA here is from genome assembly GCA_039819865.1 of Pseudomonadota bacterium. Taxonomy (GTDB): domain Bacteria; phylum Pseudomonadota; class Alphaproteobacteria; order Rhodobacterales; family Rhodobacteraceae; genus JBCBRF01. Next base: position 17,613 of record JBCBRF010000023.1, read on the forward strand.
GGTCGGCGCGTCGGTCGAGGGCGAGCTTGGCTGCCTCGGCAGTCTCGAGACCGGCGAGGGCGAGGGCGAGGACGGCCACGGCGCCGAGGGCAAGCTCTCCAAGGAGCAGCTCCTGACCGACCCGGACGAGGCGATGCGCTTCGTCGCCGAGACCAAGGTCGACGCGCTCGCGGTCGCGATCGGGACCAGCCACGGGGCTTACAAGTTCACCGCCAAGCCGACCGGCGAGGTGTTGGCGATGGACGTGATCGAGACGATCCACGCCAAGCTGCCGAACACCCACATCGTGATGCACGGCTCCTCGAGCGTGCCCGAGGAGTGGCGGGCGGTCTTCAACGCCCATGGCGGCGAGATGCGCGAAACCTACGGCGTGCCGGTCGAGGAGATCGTGCGCGGCATCAGGCACGGCGTGCGCAAGATCAACATCGACACCGATCTGCGCCTCGCGGGGGCCGCCGAGTTTCGCCGGATCGCCGCCACCGACAAGGCCCAGTTCGACCCGCGGAAGTTTCTGAAGCCCGCGATGGACGCCACGAGCCGGGTCTGCCGCGAGCGCTTCGAAGCCTTCGGCGCGGCGGGCAACGCCTCGAAAATCAAAGTGATCCCGATGGCCGACATGGCCAAGCGCTACGCCGCCGGCGCGCTGGATCCGTCCCACGACACCGCCGAAGCGGCGTGACCACCAGACAACTCGCAAAGGGAGCAGACCATGCCTGACGGATCGCAGACAGTCTCTGTGAAGGACCGCTACAAGGCCGGCGTCCTCGAATACAAGAAGATGGGCTACTGGGAGCCCGATTACGAACCGAAAGACACCGACGTCATCGCGCTGTTCCGGATCACGCCGCAGGACGGCGTCGACCCGGTCGAGGCGGCGGCGGCGGTGGCGGGCGAGAGCTCGACGGCGACCTGGACGGTGGTCTGGACCGACCGTCTGACCGCCTGCGAGAAGTACCGCGCGAAGGCCTACCGCGTGGACCCGGTCCCGAACGCGCCGGGGCAGTACTTCGCCTACATCGCCTATGATCTCGACCTGTTCGAGCCGGGCTCGATCGCGAACCTGACCGCCTCGATCATCGGCAACGTGTTCGGCTTCAAGCCGCTGAAGGGCCTGCGCCTCGAGGACATGCGCCTGCCGACCGCCTACGTGAAGACCTTCCAGGGCCCCGCCACCGGCATCGTCGTCGAGCGCGAGCGGCTGAACTGCTACGGCCGTCCGCTTCTCGGCGCGACGGTGAAGCCGAAGCTCGGGCTTTCGGGCCGCAACTACGGGCGCGTGGTCTATGAGGCGCTGAAGGGCGGTCTCGACTTCACCAAGGACGACGAGAACATCAACAGCCAGCCCTTCATGCACTGGCGCGACCGGTTCCTCTACTGCATGGAGGCGGTGAACCGCGCCATGGCGGCGACCGGCGAGGTGAAGGGCACCTACCTGAACGTCACCGCCGGCACGATGGAGGACATGTACGAGCGGGCGAACTTCGCCAAGGAGATCGGCTCCGTCATCGTCATGATCGACCTGGTCATCGGCTACACCGCGATCCAGTCGATGGCGAAATGGGCGCGGGACAACGACGTCATCCTGCACCTGCATCGCGCCGGCCATTCGACCTACACGCGCCAGAAATCCCACGGCGTCTCGTTCCGCGTGATCGCCAAATGGATGCGTTTGGCGGGCGTCGACCACATCCACGCCGGCACCGTCGTCGGCAAGCTCGAGGGCGACCCGGCCACCACCCGAGGCTACTACGACATCTGCCGAGAGGAGAAGAACCCGATGTCGCTCGAGACCGGGCTGTTCTTCGACCAGGACTGGGCCTCTCTGAACAAGATGATGCCGGTCGCCTCTGGCGGCATCCATGCGGGCCAGATGCATCAGCTGATCGACCATCTGGGCGAGGACGTGGTGCTGCAGTTCGGCGGCGGCACCATCGGCCACCCGCACGGCATCGAAGCGGGCGCGACCGCCAACCGTGTGGCGCTCGAGGCGATGATCTACGCCCGGAACGCCGGCCGCGACTATCTCGCCGAGGGCCCGCAGATCCTCGCCGAGGCGGCGAAGACCTGCACGCCCCTCCAGCAGGCGCTCGACACCTGGAAGGACGTCGCCTTCGACTACGCCTCGACCGACAGCCCGGACTTCGCGCCGACCCCGAGCGTGAGCTGAACGGACCTGCCGCGCCCCCACCCTGTCCCTCCCCCGCCCTGTCCCTCCCCCAATGAAGGGGGAGGGAACGCAGCGGGAGAGGGCTCAGCCAGCGATCCGACGACGCGCACGCGGCTCCGGCGCGGATGTCGCCCCGACGCCCCCGACACGCCGCTGCGGGAGGGTCGGGGTGGGGCCGCCGCAACCGAAGACCGACCGAAGACCGACAGGCCGACCGAAAAACCGACAGAAAGGATCCCAAAATGCGCGTGACCCAAGGCGCTTTCTCATTCCTGCCCGATCTGACGGACGAGCAGATCCACGCCCAAGTGCAGTATTGCATCGACAAAGACTACGCGGTCTCGATCGAGTACACCGACGACCCGCACCCCCGGAACACCTATTGGGAGATGTGGGGCCACCCGATGTTCGACAACCCGGACGCGGCGGCGGCGGTCTACGAGATCAACGAATGCCGCAAGCGGCACGGCTCGAAATACATCCGCGTCGTCGCCTTCGACGCGACGCCGGGCTGGGAGTCGATCCGGCTCTCTTTCATCGTGAACCGTCCCGCCGAGGAGCCGGGCTTCCGGCTGGAGCGCCGGGAGGGTCCGGGCCGCACGGTCCGCTACCAGATCCACGCCTACGCGACCGACAAGCCCGCGGGCGCTCGCTACGCCTGAGCGTCTGGCGCTCAAGGGGGTCGGCCCCGGGAAGCCGGCCCCGAGCCTCGGCTCAAGACCCCGTCATCCTCCCTCGACTGCGGGCGGTCCGCCGCCCGCTTTTTTCGCCGCCGCTCTTTTCACCGCCACCGCGCAAGGGAGCCCGCCATGTCTCTGGACGCGACCGAGACCGCCCCCACGCCCCCGACCGAGATCGATCTGAGCAAGGACTTCGAGGAATCGGGCGTCCGCGAGATCCTCGACGAGCTCGACCGCTCTCTGATCGGCCTCGCCCCAGTGAAGAAGCGCCTGCGCGAGACCGCGGCGCTTCTGCTCGTCGAGCGCGCGCGCAAGACCCTGGGCCTCAATCACGAGACCCCGACGCTCCACATGTCCTCCACCGGCAACCCCGGCGCCGGCAAGACCACGGTCGCGCTGAGGATGGCCGACCTGCTGCGCCGCCTCGGCTATGTGCGCAAGGGCCATCTTGTGACCGTCACTCGCGACGATCTGGTCGGCCAGTACATCGGCCACACCGCGCCCAAGACCAAGGAGGTCTTGAAAAAGGCGATGGGCGGGGTCCTGTTCATCGACGAGGCCTATTACCTCTACCGTCCGGAGAACGAGCGCGACTACGGCCAGGAGGCGATCGAGATCCTGCTTCAGGTGATGGAGAACAACCGGGACGATCTGGTGGTGATCCTCGCCGGGTACGCGGACCGGATGAACCGCTTCTTCGAGAGCAACCCGGGCTTTCGCTCCCGCATCGCGCATCATATCGATTTCCCGGACTACGCCGACGAGGAGCTGTTGCGGATCGCCGAGACCATGCTCGACGCCCAGAACTACGTGCTGACGGACGCCGCCAGGACGGCGATGGCGGAATATGTCGCGCATCGTCGTCGTCAGCCGCATTTCGCCAACGCGCGCTCGATCCGAAACGCCCTCGACCGCGCCCGCCTCCGCCAGGCCAATCGCCTGTTTCTAACCGCCAAGGGTCCGCTCGACGCCGCCGCCCTCAGCACGATCGACGAGGCCGACATCCGCGCCAGCCGGGTGTTCCAAGGCGGCCTAGACGTGGACCGAGAAGGCCAAGCGCAGAGCGGCCCTGATCCGAGCCGCCTCGACCAGAAGGGAGCCCCGCAATGACCCCGCCGATCTTCGACCGGGCGATCAAGATCGCCCCCTCCATCCTGTCCGCCGACTTCGCGAATTTCGGCGCGGAGTGCCGCGCCATCGAGGAGCAGGGCTGCGACTGGGTGCATGTCGACGTGATGGACGGCCATTTCGTACCGAACATCACCTTCGGCCCGCAGACCTGCGCCGCCATCCGCCCCCATATCCGGGGCGTCATGGACGTCCATCTGATGATCGCGCCCGTCGATCCGTATATCGAGGCCTTCGTCAAAGCGGGCGCCGACATCGTCACGGTCCACGCGGAGGCCGGTCCGCATCTCGACCGCTCGCTCCAGCTCGTCCGCAGCCTTGGCGCCAAAGCGGGCGTCGCCCTGAACCCCTCGACGCCCGAAAGCGCGATCGAATACGTGCTCGACCGCATCGACCTGGTCTGCGTGATGACCGTGAACCCGGGCTTCGGCGGCCAGTCCTTCCTTCAGAGCCAGATCGAGAAGGTCCGCCGGCTCCGCGTGATGATCGCCGATCGTCCGGTCCACATCGAGATCGACGGCGGCGTCACGCCCGACACGGCGCCCCTGGTCGCCGCAGCGGGCGCCGACGTGCTGGTCGCGGGCTCCGCGGTGTTCAAGGGCGGCTCGGTCGAGAACGCGAGCGTCTACGGCGCCAACATCCGCGCGATCCGGGAGGCCGCCGAGCACTCCCGCGCCGCGGCGTGAGCGACCGAGAGAGCAGCGCGGGGAACAGCGCGGACCGCGCCCTGATCTTCGACGTCGACGGCACGCTGGCGGAGACCGAGGAGCTGCACCGCCGCGCCTTCAACGACGCGTTCCGCGCCGCCGGGCTCGACTGGGACTGGAGCGTCGCGGACTATGCGCGGCTCCTCAAGACCACCGGCGGCAAGGAGCGGATCGCCGCCTTCCTGCGCGACGATCTGGGCGAGACCCGCGAGCCCGCATGGATCGCGGCGCTCCATCGCGACAAGATCGAACGTTATGCTCGCCGGATGGCGGCGGGCGCGTTGACGCTGCGGCCGGGCGTCCGCGCGCTGATCGACGACGCCCGCCGCGCGGGCCTCGCGCTCGCCGTAGCCACCACCACCAGCCGGTCGAACGTGGAGGCGCTCTGCCAAGCCTGCTTCGGCGCGGAGGCCGACGCCCTGTTCGACGTGATCGCCGCCGGCGACGAGGTTGCGGCCAAGAAACCCGCGCCCGACGTCTATCGGCTCGCGCTCGAGCGTCTGAAGCGCGCGCCTTCCGTCTGCGTCGCGCTCGAGGATTCCCGGAACGGCGTCCTCTCCGCCAAAGCGGCCGGCCTCCGTTGCGTCGCGGTCCGCGCGGCCTACACCGTCGACGACGACCTGACCGCCGCCGACCGCGTGCTGCCGGGCTTCGACGACATCGACACCGTGGCCGCGCTCGATGCGGCCCTCTTCCGCTAGGAGGTCAGCCCATGCCGGTCGAAACGCCCATCTGCGCCTTCGGATGGCCCGCGCCCGATTTCCGACTGCCCGCGACCGACGGCCGGGTCCTGAGCTTCGAGGACGTCTCGGGCCCGCGCGGAACGCTGATCATCTTCATGTGCAACCATTGCCCCTACGTCCAGGCGATCCTGCCCCGCCTGGTCCGCGACGCCCGCGATCTGGCCGCGCTCGGGATCGGCGTGGCGGGCGTCTGCTCGAATGACGCGGACGCCTATCCGGACGACGGGTTCGAGCCGATGAAGCGGTTGGCCGAGGACTTGCCCCTGCCCTTCCCCTATCTCCATGACGAGGACCAGTCGGTCGCGCGCGCCTACGACGCCGTCTGCACGCCCGACTTCTTCGGCTTCTCCCCCGATCGCGGACTGCAATACCGCGGCCGCCTCGACGCCTCGCGGAAGGAGGCGGGCCCCGACGATCTGCGTCGCGATCTCTACGAAGCGATGAAACGGGTCGCCCAGACCGGCCGCGGTCCGGCGGAGCAGATCCCGTCGGCCGGCTGCTCGATCAAATGGAAAGCCGCATGAAAGCTCTGGTGTTCGATCTCGACGGCACCCTGATCCACAGCGCGCCCGACATCCATGCGGCGGCGAACCGGATGCTGGACGCGCTCGACCGGCCGACCCTGACGCTCGAGCAGGTGATCTCGTTCATCGGGGCCGGCGTCCCGAAGCTGGTCGAGCGCGCGCTCACCGCGACCGGCGGCGCCGACGAGGCGGCGACGGAGGACGCGCTGGGGCGCTTCAACGCCTTCTACCAGGCCGACCCGAGCACGCTGACCCGGCCCTATCCCGGCGTCGAGCCTCTGCTCTCAGCGCTGGCCGCCGCCGGGGTTCCGCTCGGGATTTGCACCAACAAGCCGCAGGCCTTCACCGAGACGATCCTCGACGACCTGAAGCTGCGGAGCCGCTTCACCTCCGTCGTCGGCGGCGATCGGCTGGGCGTCCGCAAACCCGATCCCGCGCCGCTCCGCCTCTGCTTCGAAGAACTGAGCGTTGCGCCGAAGGACGGGCTCTATATCGGCGACAGCGAAACGGACGAGGCGACCGCGCAGGCGCTCGGAGCGCCGTTCGCGTTTTTTAGCGGCGGTTACCGGAAGAAGGCCCCGGAGGCGTTCGAGGCGCGCCTTCGCTTCGACGATTTCGCATCGCTCCGCCGAGAGCTCGCCCCGCTGCTGGGCGATCTCAGGGCCGATTGACCGGGCCGGTCCCGAGCCAGACGGAGACCGCCCCCCCTTCCGCGCCCCCTTCCGCGCCCAAGCGGCGCCCAAGCGGCGCGACGGGCGAAAGACGCCCCGAGGGAGAGGGGGGACAAAGGGCGCGTCAATGTTCATACGAAAACGATTTGACGAAAAACCGAAAAAAAACTAGTTCATTTCGAATGTAGAGGAGCGGCTCCCGGCGCGCCGAGCGACGGGACCGTGGCAGACGAGGCGTCCGCCATGCCGATGGCGACACAGCTCACCCCCCGTTCGAGCGCGTTCGCGCGGCCCGGAAACGGTCGAGGCGGCCTTTACGCGCGATGCGTAGAGCAGACCGGTGGGCTTCGGACGCCGGGATCCGACGCCGCGTCCCCACGCCCGCATCGCGCGGCGGACGCGGCGCGCCGGACCCAGAAGTCGAACCGCCGCTTCCGCGCCTGCGCCGACACCGAGCGCCCAGGCGCCGCGCCGAACCGCGGTCCCCGCCTCCAGACCCAAGGAAACGACCATGGCCGACCATGAGGGAACCAAATCGCCCCCCGCTGACGGCGTCTTCGACCTCGCCGTCATCGGCGGCGGCGTGAACGGCTGCGGGATCGCCCGAGACGCCGCCGGGCGCGGGTTGTCCGTGACGCTCTGTGAGCAGAGCGATCTGGCGCACGGGACGTCCTCGGCTTCGACCAAGCTGTTCCATGGCGGCCTGCGCTATCTCGAATACTACGAGTTCCGCCTCGTCCGAGAGGCCCTGATCGAGCGCGAGACCCTCCTCCGCGCGATGCCGCACATCTCCTGGCCGCTGCGCTTCGTGCTGCCTCACCATAGCGGGCTGAGACCCGCCTGGCTGCTGCGCCTCGGCCTCTTCATCTACGATCATCTGGGCGGTCGGAAGCTTCTGCCGGGCACGAAAACGCTCGACCTGAGGACCGACGCCGCCGGCCGCCCCCTGAAATCGACCTTCGAAAAGGGGTTCGAATACTCGGACTGCTGGATCGAGGATTCCCGCCTTGTCGTGCTGAACGCCCGCGACGCCGCCGACCGCGGCGCGGAGATCCAGACGCGCACCCGCTGCGAGAGCGTGGAGCGCGACGGGGCCCTGTGGCGCCTGACGCTGAAGAACCTCGAGACCGGCGACCTGTTCGAGCGCCGCGCCCGCGCCCTGGTGAACGCCGGAGGCCCCTGGGTCGATCAGGTGATCCGCAATCGCGTCCGCCTGAACACGTCGGACCGGATCCGCTTGGTCCGCGGCAGCCACATCGTGACCCGCAAACTGTTCGACCACGACCGGCCTTACATCTTCCAGAACAGCGACGGCCGCATTCTGTTCGCCATCCCCTACGAGACCGACTTCACTCTGATCGGCACGACGGACGCCGATCACGAGGGCGACCCCGGTGGCGCCGTCTGCACGCCGGAGGAGACGGCCTATATGTGCGCCGCCGTCTCCGAATACTTCGAGACCCCGGTGACGCCGGACGACGTGGTCTGGACCTATTCCGGCGTGCGTCCGCTGTATGACGACGGCGCATCGTCGGCGACCGCCGCCACCCGCGACTATGTGCTGAAGGTCGAGGGCCACGAGGGCGAGGCGCCGCTTCTGAACGTGTTCGGCGGCAAGATCACCACCTATCGCCGCCTCGCCGAAGCGGCGGTCGCCAAGCTCGCCGCCTTTTTCCCGAAAGCGGGCGCGCCATGGACCGCCGGCGCGCCGCTTCCGGGCGGCGATTTCCCGGTCGACGGCGTCGACGGCCTGATCGACGCGCTGCGCCGCGCGCACCCCTTCCTCGACGCCGACTTCGCCCGCCGCCTGATCCGCGCTTACGGGACCGACGCGGCGGAGCTCCTGTCCGGCGCCAAAACCGAAGCCGATCTCGGCCGCCGTTTCGGAGCGAATCTGACCGAGCGCGAAGTCGACTGGCTGATGCGCCGCGAATGGGCGCGGACGGCGGAGGACGTGGTCTGGCGGCGCTCGAAACTCGGGCTGCGCCTCTCTAAGACGGAGATCGCGGCGCTTGACGAGCACATCTCGGCCAAGCGCGCCGCCCAACGCGCCGCCCGCGCCGCGGCCTGATCCGCGGCGCGCCCGAGACCTCACCCTCCGCAGCGGATCATCGACCATGGCTTCTTACGTTCTCGCCATCGATCAAGGCACCACCTCGACCCGCGCCATCCTGTTCGACGAGGCGCTCCAGGTCGCGAGCGTCGCGCAGGAGGAGTTTCCGCAGCACTTTCCGCGCTCCGGCTGGGTCGAGCACGACGTCGAGGATCTCTGGTCGACCACCGCCGCCACCTGCCGCGGCGCGATCGAACGCGCCCAGGCGGCGCCGGAGCAGATCGCCGCCATCGGCATCACCAATCAGCGCGAGACCACCGTGGTCTGGGACAAGGCCACCGGCCGCGCCGTTCACCGCGCGATCGTCTGGCAGGACCGCCGCACCGCGGAGTTTTGCGCCCAACTGCGCGCCGCGGGCCACGAGCCCCTGATCGCTGAGCGGACGGGGCTGTTGGCGGACCCCTATTTCTCCGGCACCAAGCTCGCCTGGATCCTGGAAAACCTGGAGGGCGCCCGCGCCAAGGCGGAGAACGGGGACCTGCTGTTCGGCACCGTCGACAGCTACCTGATCTGGCGCCTGACCGGCGGCGCCGCGCATGTGACCGACGCGACCAACGCCGCCCGAACCATGCTCTACGACATTCGCCAGGGCCGTTGGGACCCGGAGATCTGCGCGCTCCTCCGAGTGCCCCAAGCGATGCTGCCCGAGGTCCGGGACAGCGCGGCCGCCTTCGGCCTCAGCCGCCCCGATCTGTTCGGCCGGCCGATCCCGATCCTCGGCGTCGCCGGAGACCAACAGGCGGCGACCGTCGGCCAGGCCTGCTTCCAGCCCGGCATGCTGAAATCCACCTACGGCACCGGCTGCTTCGCGCTGTTGAACACGGGCGACGCGCCCGTCGCCTCCTCCAACCGCCTGCTGACCACGATCGCCTATCAGCTCGACGGCAAGCGGACCTATGCGCTCGAAGGCTCGATCTTCATCGCGGGCGCCGTGGTCCAGTGGCTCCGCGACGGGTTGAAGATCGTCCGCGAAGCCGCCGAGACCCAGGCGCTCGCCGAAGCCGCGGATCCGGGCCAGGACGTCTATCTCGTGCCCGCCTTCACCGGTCTCGGCGCGCCTTACTGGGACGCCGAGTGCCGCGGCGCTCTCTACGGCCTCACCCGGGGCACGGGTCCCGCCGAAATCTCCAAAGCCGCGCTCGAGTCCGTGGGCTTCCAGACCCGGGACCTGATCGACGCGATGCGCCGCGACTGGATGGGGCAGGCTCAGGACCAGGCGGGCGAGGCCGTTCTTCGGGTCGACGGCGGGATGACCGCCAGCGACTGGACGATGCAGTTCCTGGCCGACATTCTCGGCGTGCCGGTCGACCGTCCGAAGGTGCCCGAGACCACCGCGCTCGGGGCCGCCTGGCTCGCCGGCATGAAGGCGGGCGTCTATCCGGACGCGGAGGGCTTCGCCGCCACCTGGGCGCTCGACCGCCGCTTCGAGCCGGCAATGGCGCCGTCCGAGCGCGATCGCCGCTACGCCGGGTGGCGCGACGCGGTCTCAAGAACGCTAAGCCGCCCGCCCCAGTAAGGGACGGACGGCGCCGGTCTTTCACTTAGAAGCGCTCTCGGCGCGGCCGACGGCGCGTGCGGGACGCGCTCAGAATTCGGACCAGTCGCCAACGCGGGCCGCCGGCGCGCCGCCCCCGGCGGCGGCGACCGGAGGCGCGGACATCGGCGCCGGGGCGGCCTCCGTCGACCGCCAGGCGGCGTCGGAGACGGCCTCCGACGCGATCCCGCTCTGCTTGAAGAAAGAGATCAGCCGCTGCAGCGTCTCCGCGCCGTCCGCCAACGCGCGGGCGTTCGACGCGCTCTCCTCCACCAGGGACGAGTTCTGCTGAGTAAGCTGATCCAGATGGCTGACCGTCGTCGAGATCTCCTCGACGCCCGCCGCCTGCTCCCGGCTGGCGTCCGCGATGTTGCGGATCGAGCCTTCGACTTCGACGATCGACGCGGCGATGCCTTCGAGCGCCTCGCCCGTCTCCGTCACCAGCCGCACGCCCGAGGACACCTGGGTCGCGCTGCTTTCGATGAGGGAGCGGATGTCCTGCGCCGCCTCCGACGACCGCTGCGCGAGCGCGCGGACCTCGGACGCCACGACCGCGAACCCTTTGCCGGCGTCCCCGGCGCGCGCCGCCTCGACCGCCGCGTTCAGCGCCAGCAGATTGGTCTGGAACGCGATGCCGTCGATCACGCCGATGATGTCGGAGATCCTGGTGGCGCCGCTCTCGATCTCGCCCATCGCCGCGACCGCTTTCTGAACGATATCGCCGCCGCGATCCGCCCGGCTCGACGCGTCCGCCGCCAGCGACTGGGCGCTCGACGAGTTTTCCGCGTTCGATTTGATCGAGGCGGACATCTCCTCCATCGTCGCCGCCGTCTCTTCGAGCGAGGAGGCCTGCTGCTCGGCGCGCGAGGACAGCTCGGAGGTGCCGTTTGCGATGACGCCGGCCTTGCCCGTGACGTCGTCGGCCGTGGTCCGGATGCTGGCGACCAGCTCCGACAGGCGCGCGACCGTGTCGTTCACGTTCGACTGCAGCTCCGCAAAGGCGCCCTCGAACGCGCCCTCGACGCGCTCGCTGAGATCGCCCTCGGCGACCCGCGCCATCACTCGGCCGGTGGCCCCGACGCCGGTCTCGACGGTCTCGAGCAGGCTGTTGACCCCGTTGGCGAGTTCGTTGAGTTCGGCGTCCGCGAAGCTCGCCGGCACGCGGCCCGCGAAATCGCCGGCACGGGCGCGGTCGACCACGCCGCCGAAGCTGGTCTGCAGCTCCGACATCATCCGCACCCGCTCGGCGCGGCGTTCTTGCGCCTGAGCCTCGTCGGCCTCGCGGCGCTCGGCGGCCTCGGCCAGCGACAGGCGGAACTGTTCGGTCTTCTGCGCCATCGCGCCGATCTCGTCCCGCCGCTCACGACCCGGGACCGCCGTCTCGAGATCCCCTCCCGCGAGCCCGTCCATCGCCGCGTCGATCGCCGTGATCGGGCGCAGAATCTGTCGGCTCTGCAGCCACCCCACCAGCCCGGCCAGGCCGAACGCCGGGATCAGCACCAGGAGCGACATCAGAAACTGAGTGTTGGGCCCGGCCATCACTTCGGCCATCGGACGCTGGACGACCAGGGTCCAATTCTCCCCGAAGAACGCCACCGGCTCGAATGAGAGCAGCATGTCGTCGCCAAACACGCCCGCGCCCGGCTCGAAGCCCGCCTCCATCCGACCAGCCGCCGGCGCGAAGGACGCGGCCAGCACGTCGACCTCCTCCGTCGCCGAGAGATCGGAGCGCAGCTTGCCGTCCGGGCCGACCAGGAACGCCGTCGCCTTCGTGGCTTCGTCGTCGGTGATGATCGAAGCGGAGACCTCCTTTGTGGGAAGCTGGACCACGAGCGCGCCAAGTTGCTTCCGCGCGCCGCTCGCCGGATCCTCATCCCAGACGGGAGTCGCGACGAAGGCCGCCGCGGCGCCGTGGCTCGGCGCATAGGGCGCGAAATCGACGAAGACGATCTCCCCGGCCCGCACGCCTTGGGTCGCCCGGTAGGCGTCGCCAAGGCCCGAGTCTTTGTACTTTCCGGTCGCGACGTTCTCGAGGAAATCCGCCTCTTTGAACACCGTGTAGACCACGTCGCCATCGGGATCGACGAAGAAGATATCGTAGTATCCGCGGGCCTCTAGAAAGGTGCGAAGCACTGGATGCACGCGGCGATGCCGCTGCGAGTAAAGCGATCCGTCATCAGCCGCGTCCGACTTGTGCTTCTCGCCGATCGGATGAGGATTGTTCTCGATATATGCGGCGCGGGTTTCGTCGATGGCGCCAAAATCCACCAACTCGCGCC
>JBCBRF010000024.1:0-30055 GCA_039819865.1 Pseudomonadota bacterium
CCGGAGCGCGCGGCCCGTATCCCGCGCCATCCGAACGAGCACTTGCTGCGACACCGCCTCGTCATAAGCCTCGGCCGGCGCCGTCGTCTCTGGCGCGATCCCGATCAGCCTCTTGCGGATGACGTCGGAGCGGAGCCAGACCGGCCCGAGCGCGCCGTCGCCGCCCCAGCGCCCCGCCGCCTCCTGCAAACCGGCCGCGAGGGTCGACTTGCCGACGCCCGACCCGCCCCCGACCGCGACCAGCCGCGGAGCGGATCCGGGCGAAGGCGCGAGCGTGTCATTGGCGAGGGCGAGGAATCTCCGCGCCGCGTCCGGCTCGTCGCCGAGGAGGCTGGTCATCGCCCGGATCGCCGCGCGGAGCGAGACGAACAGGGGCAGCGCCCTCAGCCCCGAATAGTCCCGGCTCGCGGACAGCAGGCGATCGAGAAACAGCCGCGCCGGCCTCGCCCCCCCGAGCCGCCGCAGGTCCATCGCTGTGAAAGCCGCGTCATAGAGCGTGTCGATGTCGCCGAGCGCGTCGTTGAAGGTGATGGCGTCGAACGGCCTCGGCGCGCCGTCCAGCCGAACCACGTTGCCGAGATGCAGGTCGCCGTGGCAGCGCCGGACCCGGCCATGCCGGCTCCGCGCGTCGAGACGCGGCGCGACCGTGTTCCAAGCCTCCAGGCTCGCGGCCCGCCAGGCGTCGCTCGCGGCCCGCAGCGCGTCGTCGGCCCATCGATCCGTCTGCTCGGAGAGCGTCGCGGCGACCGCGTCGAGCGTCCGCCGGGTCGCGGCCGCCCCGGCCGCCCGCCGCTTCGCCCGCGCCTGCGACGTCGCCAGCAGATCGGCGAGCGCCAGGATGTCCCGATCCGTCAGCCGTCCGGCGAGCAGCAGCCGGTCGAACTCCTCCGCCCGGTCGAACCGCGTCAGCTCGACCAGATGCTCCAGCGCGTCCCGATCCGAGCCGTCGTCCGCCGCGCGAAGCGGCCCGAGCCGGAGCCCGCCGTCCGCCGCGCGCAGAACCGCGCGGACGCCGCGATAGAGATCGCCCGCCATCGGGTTCCCGGCGACCTCCGCGAAGCAGGCGGCCCGCCGCGCGTTCGGCGATCTGTGATCGACGAAATCATAGCGGACCGCGCGCATCGCTTTGAACGCCCGGTCCCCGGCGAGCAGGATCGTCGACAGATGGGTGTCGATCCGCTCGACCGGCTGCGGGCCGAGCGCGCCTGCCCCCGCAAGGGCGTCTAGCAGGTCCGATTGGCTTCCCGACATCGCCTCGCACCGTCGATGACCGAGCGCCGCCCGCCTTGTCTTCGATCAACGTCTTCGATCAACGCGAAAAGGCGGGCGGCTTTCAGCTTCGGGCGTAAGGCGAAAACCAGCCGAGCCCGTCCGTCGTGCGGCCCCTCGGGCGGTACTCGGCCCCGATCCAGCCCGAGTAGCCGACCCGGTCCAGCGTCTCGAACAGATGCGCGAAATAGAGCTCGCCCGAGTCGGGCTCGTTCCGCTCCGGCACGCTTGCGATCTGCACATGGCCGATCCGGGGGGCGAGGCGCTCGATCCGCTTGGTCAGATCGCCCTCCATGATCTGGCAGTGATAGAGGTCGAGCTGCAGCGACAGGTTTGGCGCGCCGACATAATCGAGCACCTGTTCCGCATGGGCGGTGGTCTGCAGGTGATAGCCCGGCATGTCGCGCCCGTTGATCGGCTCGATCACCAGCGGCAGCCAGGGCGTCCGCTCCGCCGCACGCCCCGCCGCATGAGTGAGATTCGCCGCATAGGCCGCGTCCGCCGCCGGACCGCTGGCCATGCCCGCCATGACGTGCAGCCGCTCCGGTCGAATGATCTCGGCGAAGTTCAGCGCCGTTTCGAAGCTGGCCTGGAACTCCGCCTCCCGTCCCGGAATCGCCGCGAGCCCGCGCTCGCCATGATCCCAGTCGCCCGGCGGCGCGTTGAACAGCGCCTGGATCAGGCCCAGGCGGTCGAGCTCCCGTCGGATCTCATGCGGATCGTAGGCGTAGGGGAACAGATATTCGACCGCCTGGAACCCGGCGGCCGCCGCGGCTTCGAAGCGCGCCATGAACGGCAGCTCCGGAAACAGCAGGGTGATGTTGGCGGCGAAACGCGGCATTTGGGACGTCCCTGCGTTGGTATGCTTGGCTACGACGTAGGCGCCTTGTCCGCGCGCTGTCCAGGCGGCGAATGCGCTCTGATTCGCGACGTCTGCGAAGTCGCGACTTTCATGTCCGGCCGGCCAGTCGGGACCGCGCCACTTCGCCTCACCCGTTGCGCGGCGTCCGCGTCGGGCGGCTGTGTGCGCCGCGGGGTTGTCTGGTTTTCGGTCGCTCGCAAACGTCGGGGCGTAAGGTTGTGCCATTTCGGCGAAACCAAAGTGAACGGACAAGAAACACTCTTGGATCTGCCGTCCGGCGCGCGTAACCGTGGGCGAGGTCGAAAAGCGTCGAACGGCGCAGGCGGCGCGCGGAGCTTGCGCGCCTTGCGAATCGAAGGGGAGTTTCGCCGATGACCGACGTGTTCATTTCCTACGCGGACGAGGACGCCCGCCGCGTCCGCCGCATCGTCGACGGCTTCCAGGCCGCCGGGGTGGCCGTCTTCTTTGAGCGCGAAAGCCGCGACGGCGTGCTCTGGATGGACGCCACGGCCGCTCAGATCAAACAATCGGACGCGGTGATCGTCGTGCTGTCGAACGCGGCGGCGCAGTCCGAGCGCATGGCTTGGGAGGTCGATCTCGCCGCGCGCTACGGCAGGCGCCTCTATCCGGCCGTGATCGAGGCCGACGCGCCGATCCCGAAGGCGTTCACCGAAGCGGTGGCGCGCCGCAACGAAGGGGCCGAAGAGGGCGCCGCGCCGAGCGGCGTCCGCGTCGCGCATCCGGCCCCGCTCTGGCGTGATGAGCGGACCGAGGAGACGGCGCAGCCGAGCGAGAAAGCGGCGAGCGAGGGCTCGGGCGGCGCGGCCGCGAGCGACAAGAAGATCGAGCCGATCGAGACCGCTGCCGGCCCGAGGACGCTCGACGGCGAGAAGATCCGCAAGCTGGTCGCGGACGTCCGCCAGTCCACCGAGGCCGCCCGCGCCGCCGCCGAAGGCCCGCGCACCAGCCAGGGCCTGGCCAAAAGCGCCAGCCTCGTCTTCGCCCAGTGGCGCGCAGTCGAGGACAGCGACGACGTCCGCCGGCTGAAGACCTTTCGGCAAGAGTTCGCGGACGATCCGTACTTCTCGGAGCGCGCCGAGGACCGCATCGACGAGCTGCGCCGCGAGGTGGTTTGGAGCCGCGCGGATTTCGCCTTCCGGATGGTGACCGGCATGGCCCTGGTCGCCGCGACCGTATGGGCGCTGCGCGAAAGCGACGGGGTGGGCGAAGTCTATTCGAGCTTCGCGGGCGGCGCGACGTCTGAGGTGAGCCGTTCCGCCGCCGCCGGATCCGGCCAGTCGGACGCCCAGCTCCGCGTGATGCAGCTGCAAAAGCAGGTCGAGCAGGAGCGCGCCCGCGCTCAGGAACTCGCGGCCATGCTCGAGCAGGACGATCCGGACGTCGCCAACCTGCAGAGCCAGCTGAACGCCGCCGAGGATCGCGCCGCGGCGCTCGACCGAGACCTAGCCGCGGCGCGCGACGCCGCCAAGGCCGAGCAGGTGGCCGCCGCGCGGACGGCGCGCGAGCTCCGGCAGGCCCGAAGCGCCGCCCAGGCCGCCGCCGCGGCGCGCGACAAGGCCGAGGCCGAGGCCGCCCGCCTGCGCGCGGCGCGCGATCAGGCGATCGCCGACCGCGAAAGCGCCTTGACCGCCGCCTCGAGCGGAGGCTCCTCCGACGAACGGCTCGCCGCCGTCTCGGCGGAACGCGACCGGTTGCGCGCGGAGCTGACCAAAGCCAAGTCGCGTCTCGCTACGCTGGAGCAGGAGCTGGACGAGGCCAAGCGCGGCCAGGCGCAGCTCGCGGACCGCGTCGACGATCTGGCGAAGCAGCTGACCGAGCTGAGGCGCGACCGGACCGCTTTCTCGGCGGTGCAGTTGCCGGCCTCGGGCGGCGGCCAGACGGTTACGGGCGCCGGTTCGGCGATCCTGATGAACCATTTTCTGCAGCGCCAGGAGGACGTCTACGCCACGCGGCGCGAGAACCAGGGCACGGCGGCGAAGTTTCCGGTGATGGGGCGCGCGGTGATCACCCGCATGCAGGCCTGCATCGAAAAGGTCACCGACTACCGCGTCGGGGTGGACGGCATCTGGGGTCTGCGGACGTCGCGCGCGGTCGTGAACATGTCCGCCGACCAGGCCCGCGACGTCACGGGCTGCCTGAACGCGAACTGATCGAGGTCCCGCCCGCCTCCGACTGGCGCGGATTGATCGACCCCGAGAGCGCGAGCGTCCTGCCGGGCGCTTGCGCTTCTTCATATCGCCGTCGGCGCTCGACCAGCGGATCCGGTGGCGGGGCGAACCCCTAGGGAAACAAGCCCTCAGGATACCAGGACGCGCAGCGGAAAAAACCAGCGCGTAGAGCGATTGCGTGCGCCCGCCGCATCGGCCAGAGTCCGATCGTCAAGAATAGATCGACCGGCGGGACCGCGCAAAAGCGGGCTCCAAAAGCGGCCTGCAAGAGCGACCCTGGGGGAAGCCCTCTGAAGCCGGCCGTTCAGCAGGCTAGGGAGAGTGAGATGCAGACGCGCGCAGCGGTGGCGGTGAAGGCGGGCGAGCCGCTCGAAGTGACGACGGTGGAGCTCGACGGCCCCCGCGAAGGCGAGGTTCTGGTCGAGATCAAGGCGACCGGCATCTGTCACACCGACGAGTTCACCCTCTCCGGCGCCGACCCCGAGGGCATCTTCCCGGCGATCCTCGGCCATGAGGGCGCCGGCGTCGTCGTCGATGTCGGCCCCGGCGTTTCCAGTTTGAAGAAAGGCGATCACGTCATTCCGCTCTACACGCCGGAATGCCGCGAGTGCGAATACTGCCTGAACCCCAAGACCAATCTCTGTCAGAAGATCCGCTCGACCCAGGGCCAGGGCCTGATGCCCGACGGCTCCTCGCGCTTCAAGACGGCGGGCGGCGAGCCGATCTTCCACTATATGGGCACCTCGACCTTCTCGAACTTCACGGTCCTGCCCGAGATCGCGCTCGCGAAGGTCCGCGAAGACGCGCCCTTCGACAAGATCTGCTACATCGGCTGTGGCGTGACCACGGGCGTCGGCGCGGTGATCAACACCGCCAAGGTCGAGCCCGGCTCGAACGTGATCGTGTTCGGCCTGGGCGGCATCGGCCTGAACGTGATCCAGGGCGCGCGCCTGGTCGGGGCCAATATGATCGTCGGCGTCGACGTGAACCCCTCGAAGAAGGAGTGGGGTGAGAAGTTCGGCATGACGCACTTCGTCAACCCGAAGGAGGTCGAAGGCGATCTGGTTCCCTACCTCGTCGATCTGACCGGAGGCGGCGCCGACTACACCTTCGAATGCGTCGGCAACACGCAGCTGATGCGCTGGGCGCTTGAGAGCTGTCACAAAGGCTGGGGCGAAAGCGTCATCATCGGCGTCGCCGGCGCGGGGCAGGAGATCTCCACCCGGCCCTTCCAGCTCGTGACCGGGCGAGTCTGGCGCGGCACCGCCTTCGGCGGCGCCAGGGGCCGGACCGACGTGCCGAAGATCGTCGACTGGTACATGCAGGGCAAGATTCAGATCGACCCGATGATCACCCACACGCTGGCGCTCGACGACATCAACAAGGGCTTTGATCTGATGCATGCGGGCGAGAGCATCCGCGCGGTGGTGGTCTACTGAACTCGAGGCCTCTGAACTCGAGGCCTCGATCCCGGCGCGGCGGCCGGTCGAACAGCCGCGCCGAACCGACCGAGGCGCGAACTGGGGCCTCTCCGCGACAGCCGGCGCGCTCTGGGGGCGGAGCGCGCGATCCCGCCGTTTTCTCGCCAAAGCGCCTGCGCCAAGGTGCTCCGGTGTCAGATCGGCGCGGCGACTGGATGGATCGCGCAGGATGTCGGAACAGGATGCGCGCCCGAAGGACGTCGCCGGACCCTGCGCGCTGTGATCCGACGCCATCGGTGGAGCGAGCTGTGATCGACGATCGAGAACCCCTGGGCGCCGCGCGCGCTTCGGTATCCCGACCGCTGTCCCGACGCGGCGCTTTGCGACTGTTGGGGGCCGGCGCCGCCGGCTCCGCCCTCGGCGGGTGCACGGCGGCGAACGTTCTGAGCGAATTCGAGGGCGACTCGGAGCGCCGCGAGCGCGCGCTCCGCGAAGGCAGCGTGGAGACCCTGCGGGAGGAGGGCCGCGCGCTGCTGGTCGCCCATCTCAGCGCCCGTTTCGGCCGGCCCGACGACCTCGGGGACAAGCGCGGCGACGCGGCGCTCAGCCTCACCTTCGGCCGTCTGGGCGAGACCTATCGCTCTGAGACCATCGCCAGCCGCCCAAGCGTGCTCGGAGTCGACCCGTGGTTCGTGGGCTCGGTCGGCGCCGGCGCCTACTTCCTGGTGAGTTTCGCGGTGACCAAGCAGGAGGCGCGCTATTCGGCGTCCCCCGGCCTGCCGACCTTTCTCGACTCCGAGAAATCGCCCGCCATCGTCGAGTTCCAGGTCGAGCCCGGCGACGTCGTCTATCTCGGCCATGTGAAGATGCATCTCGAGCCGATCCGGCGCGAATACGTGATCGAGACCCGTGCGCTGCCGGGCGAGGCGAAGGACGTGCTGCTGCAAGAGCGTCCGACCCTGACCGGCCCGATCCGCGAGGCGCTGTTTAACTGCAACGGCTGCCCGCGTTTCTGAGCTCGACGGCGGCGTGTCCGCTGACGGGGCTTTCGTCCACCCCCGAAACGCCGGACATCCGGAGAGCTTTGTTCCCGCCGCCTTCGAGCGCGGAGCGGGCGCGCCTCGAAAACGGGGCTGAGAGGAGAGCGCCGGCATGGACGCAGCGGGCAGCACGATCGACGCCATGGGTTGGGCCTGGACCCTGATCGGAGTTGGGCTTCTCAGCCTCGCCCTCGGCGGCGAACTCGTGGTCCGGGGGGCCGTCGGCGCCGCCCAGTCTCTCGGCGTCTCGCCCCTGATCATCGGCGTCGTGCTGATGGGCTTCGGCACCTCGATGCCGGAGATGGTGACCTCCGTACAGAGCGTGCTGGCGGGCGCCCCCGACATCGCCGTTGGCAACGTCGTCGGCTCGAACATCGCCAATCTGCTGCTGATCGCGGGCGTCGCCGCGGCGCTCAGCGGGATCTCGAGCGCGCCGCGCCTGCTGTCCCGAGACGCGCCGGCGCTGGCGATCGCGACGTTGGTCTTAGCGGGGCTCCTGCTCGCGGACGCGCTGACCCCGCTCGCCGGGATCGCGATGGCCGTGGCGCTGGCGCTCTACCTCCGCCTCGCGATCCAGAGCGAGAGCGCCGCCGTCGGCGAGCCGGAGGCCGTTCCGATGCCGGAGGCCGACGGGCCGTCGCTGCCGACCGCCTTCCTGTTTTTCGGGTTGGGCCTCGTCGCCACGCTCCTCGGCGCGCAATGGTTGGTCGACGGCTCCGCCGATCTCGCCCGGCGCGCCGGTTTGTCCGAGGCGTTCATCGGCGCCAGCATCGTCGCGGTGGGCACCTCGTTGCCCGAGCTTGCGGCCACCGTGGCGGCGGCGATCCGCGGGCGCGCGGACCTCGCGATCGGCAACGTCTTCGGCTCCAACATCTTCAACTCCCTGGCCATAATGGCCGCCGCGACCTGGGCGACGCCCTTCGGCGCGCCCTTGACGCTGCCCCCCTCGACCGCCGCCTTCGACCTCTGGGCGATGCTCGCCGCGACGGCGATCGTGATCCTGTTCGTCTGGACCGGACGCCGGCTCGCGCGCTGGGAAGGCCTGGTTCTGCTCGCCCTCTATGTCGGCTTTCTGACGACCGCTTTCCTGGTCTCCGCGCAGTGAGCCGCGTGTCGCCGATTCGACACGCCCGCCGCGCACGTGGCCCGCGGCCGCTGCCCTTTCTAGGAAACGCCTCCAAATCAATATGTTGAGAAGAACCGCCGTGATCTCGCCACGCTCCTCGCGTTGTCTCCGGCGCACGGAGCCAGAGGGTCTCGGGACGGCTGCCGGCGCTGAGGAGGTCCAGGCCGCTTTGGGCCAAGGCGACTTGGGTCAAGGCGACTTGGGTGAAGGCGAACCGGGCCACGGCGACTTGGGTCCGGGCGAGATGGGCCGAGGCTAATGGGACCTGGGCGAAACGACGGAGGGGCGGGGATGCTCGTGGGAACCAAGCGGCCGTGGACGGCTGGCGTCGCCGATCTTGGGCGAGGGGCTTCGCGAGTCGGGGCCTCGCGACTCTGGGCCTCGCGGCTCGGGGCCGGGCTGCTGGCGGCGCTGCTGTCCACCGCGCCCGCGGCGGCCGAAGACCTCATCGATCTCGAACCCTCCGCATCGCGCGCAGGCCAACCGCTGCCGAGCGGGGCGGGACCGGACGGCGACGACGCCCTGGTCGAGCTGCTCGACGCCGCCCGCGACGGCTCCGGCGACCCGCACCTTCCTTATGTGCTTGTCCGCCTGAAGCGCGCCCTGAGCGAGCAGGACGTTATCGCGTTCCTCGATCTCGTCGACCCGAAGTATTTCTCCGAACAGTTCAGCGCGATGAGCGGCCCCGACCGCTCGCCCGGCGCCGCGATGGCGCAGTTCACCTGCGAGTTCGTCAGCGTCTGCGACATCGCCAAGACCTACAAGTTCAGCGACGTGGTTTCGATGCGGCTGGTCTCCGTCGGACGTTTGGACACGCCGCTCGATCAACCGGTCGAGATCCGCATCGAGCTCCGGATGTGGGACGGCGTTCTGGTGCCGAGCACCATCTATTACAGCCGCCAGAGCTATCGCCTGTTCGCGGCCGCCGGCTGATCCACCGTCACGCCGACTGATCCACGGTCACGCCGGCGGCGCGCCCTCGTTCTCGAGCCGCCGCTCCCGCGCGAACACGAACAGCCCCGAGCCGACCACCAGCAAGACGCCCGCCCAGGTCGCCTGGCCGGCTGGGGTGGCGGGATCGGGAAACTCGCCGAACACCAGCCATCCGAGCGTCGTGGCCCCGACGATCTCCAGATACTGAAACGGCGCGAGCAGCGATGCGGGCGCGCGCTGAAAGGCGAACACGATCACCATATGCGCGCTGGTCGCGATCAACCCGAGCAGGGCCAGCAGCGCCCATTGACGCGGCGTGGGCGCCGCCGGCGCAAGCCATTCGCGGGCGATCCCGCCGGCCGCTCCGTCCAGCAGCAACACGCCAAGCCCCATTGCGAGCGTCATAACGACGAGCGCCGAGACCGCGCTCCAGAACTGCAGCGCGAACGCGCTTTCTTCGGCCAGGATCTTGGTCAGCAGCAGATAGAGCGCAAAGCAGACCGCCGCGCCGAACGGCAGCGTGGCCGCCCAGCCGACCTCGATGAAGCTCGGCCGCACGATCAGCATCGCCCCGGCGAGCCCCACCAGCACCGCCGAGATCCGCCGCCATCCGATCCGCTCGCCGAGCAGCGCGGCCGAAAGCGCCGTCAGCAACAGCGGCTCTACGAAAAAGATCGCCACCGTCTCCGCCAGCGGCATCGCCTTCAGCGAGGCGAAGAAGAAGATCCCGGCGCCCGCGATCAACAGCCCGCGCAAGGCCATCAGTCCGAAGCGCCGCGGCTTCAGGACCCGCCAGCCGACGGTCAGGAACGCCAGCGGCGCCAACAACGCGATCTGCGCCAGGAACCGAAAGAACGCGATCTGCACCGCCGGGATCGCAGGCGTGTCGTTGATCAGGATCTTGGCGATGGCGTCGATGCAGGGGATCAAGAGCGTCGCGCCGGCCATCATCAGCAGTCCGGTGCGGGCGGCGTCCGGTCGATCGCCGGCGCGGCTCGATCCTGTCGCGTTTGTCGCGCCGTCCGCCATAATCGCTCTCCGTTCAGCGCCCTTGGACGCGATCCCTTGCCGGCGCCGCCGTCGGATCTACGGTGCGACGCGCGCGAGGGCTATGGCCTGCGCCGCGTCGGGGCGAGGCTCCGGCTTGAAAGACACGCTGAGAGGGGGCGTCGTGACCAGCCTAGAGACCGTATCCGAGACCCGTTGCTTCGAGGGCTTCCAGGGCGTCTATCGTCACGCCTCCGCCGCATGCGGCGTTCCGATGACCTTCGGCCTCTACCTGCCGCCCGGCGTCGCGCCGTCGGCGCCCGTTCCGCTGATCTGGTGGCTGTCGGGCCTGACCTGCACCCATGAGAACGCCATGACCAAGGCCGGCGCCCAACGCGCCTGCGCGGAGCATGGCGTCGCGATCGTCTTCCCGGACACCTCGCCTCGGGGCGACGGCGTGCCGGACGATCCCGCCTATGATCTCGGCCAGGGCGCGGGCTTCTATGTCGACGCGACCGAAGCGCCTTGGGCCGAGCGCTTCCAGATGCGCCGCTATTTGCTCGAGGATCTCACCGAGGCGCTGGCCCAGTTTCCGCTCGACCTGTCCCGCCAAGGGATCACCGGCCATTCGATGGGCGGCCATGGCGCGCTGACCCTGGCGATCGCCGATCCGGACCGCTTCACGAGCCTCTCCGCCTTCGCGCCCATCGCCAATCCGAGCGATTCCGACTGGGGGATCAAGCAGCTCACCGCCTATCTCGGCCCCGATCGATCGTCATGGACGGGGTGCGACGCCAGCAAGCTTCTGACGAAAAAGGGCTGGCCCCGCGACATTCTGGTGGACCAGGGCGCCGCCGACCCCTTCCTCGACAAGCTGAAGCCCGAAGCGCTCGAGGCGGCGGCCCGCGCCGCGGGCGTGGCGCTGACTCTCGATCGGCGCGACGGCTACGACCATTCCTACTTCTTCGTGGCGAGTTTTTTGCAGCGCCACATCGCGTGGCACGCCGAGCGCCTGCGACGCCTGGGCTGAAAAGGGCTCGCACACGGGCGCGGCGACAACTGGGAAGAGGGTCGCGCAATGTTTAAGGGCTTGATGGGCTTGTTGATGGGGCGTCGGGGAGAACTGAGCCCCGCGGAGGAGGCGGTTGCGGCGGCGCGCGCCAAGGAGGCGGAGCCGCAGATGAGCGACGCGCCTCAAACCGAGGAGGCCTCGTCGGCCGAGGACGCGCCGCGACTTGCAGGCGAGGCGCTCGCGAGCGAGGCGCTGGCGAGAGAGTCGGCGGCCGAGACCCAGACCGCGACCCAGACCGCCCCGATCGAGGCGGAAACCGTCGACGCGGAGCCGACGGCGGCAGTCGAGTTGAGCGCGGAGCCGATCGCCTCGCCGCTCGCCGCCAAGCCTCAGGCCGGCGAACAGGACGCGTCGGAGCCCGTCGCGACGGACGGCGCGTTGGAGCCGCTGCCCCTGATCTGGCGCAACCAAGCGGCGCAAAAAACCTTCGACGCCGCGCTCCCGCCGCTGCTGATCGCGGCGCTGACGGGCCGTCCGGTGAAGCTGGCCTCTTTCAAGAGCAAGGCCGAGCGCCTGCTCGCCGCCGACGTCGCGCCCCCGCGGCTGCAGCGCGGCGTCATCCACGCCTGGGGCGTTTCCGTTCCGGGCCTGCGCCAGGCGGGCGACGGCCCGGCGGGTTTCGTCGCGCCGGAGGAGACGGAGTTCCAGATCGCGTCGGTCCGCGGCCCCGAAAGCGCCGCGGCCTTCGCGGCGGCCGGCGTCGCGACGCCGGACGTCATGGGCGACCCGCTCTGGCTCGCGCCGCGCCTGTTCGACCTCTCTGGCGTCGAAAAGACCGTTGAGATCGGCTTCCTCCGCCGCCCGCGCGATGGCGACGAGCCGCACCCGCATGACGAGATCCCGGCTGAGTTCCAGAGCGCCGTGAAGATCATCGACCTCGCCTGCGAGCCGACCCGCGAGGCTTGGACCGCGAAGGCGCGCGAGATCGCCGCCTGCAAGCGGATCCTGTGCGAAGCGCCGGCGATGTCGGCGTTCATCGAAGCGCTGGGCGTCCCGAACGCGGCGCTCGTCCAGGGCGGCGGCGGCGGTTTGCCGGTGAGCTTCGAACTGCCCTGGATCGAATGCCCGGGCGATTTGAAGGACATCTACGCCGGTCTCGGCGCCGAAGGCCTGCTCGCCTTCCGCAACCGCGGACGCGAGCCGATCGACTGGGAGGCCGCGATCGACGCCATCGACGCGCACTGGTCGCCGGTCTCCTTCGACCCGACGCTGCTTCTCGCCTCGGCGCCGTTCGACATCGTCGTCTCGCTGGAGGATGCGACTTGGGAATGCCCGGCCTCGCTCGAGGCCGCTCAGCCGGTCGAGCCCGCCGCGGAGACGCGCGAGGAAGTCTCCGCCTAACGGACGCTTTCACCCAAAGGGGCGCGTGCTCGAGTCGAGCGCGCTCGGGTCGATCGCGGACTTGCCGGGTGAACACGCCGTCGCGGCCCTCGGGTCGCGGCGTCGTCGCGCGTCCGCCGAACCGCGACGCGCGCCTTACGGCGTGGCGCGCGCCGCCTCCGTCCGAAGCTCCGCCACCAAGTCCGTGATGAGCGCGCGGAGCCAAACGAGACCCGGGTCCCGGTCGCTTTCAAGCCGCCAGACCAGCGACAGAGCGAAGGTTGGGCTCTCGAACGGGGTCGGCCCGCAACCGAGGTCGAACAGTCGAGCCAGATGCGCTGCGGCCACGCTCGGCATGTTCACCAGACAGGGCCGCGACCGAAGGATGAACGGCAGCGTCGAAAAGCGCGGGGCGCTCGCCAGCACCCGTCGGTCCCGGCCGAGCCTAGCCAGCGCCGCATCGATCGGACCGCTCAGCGCGCCGGTCGGCGACACCAGGAGATGCGGGACGGAAAGATAGCGGTCGAGGTCGCGCACCACGTCCCGCCCGCACTGCTCCGGATCGAACACCGCCGAAAATCGATCTTGATGGAGCCGTTCGGACCGGTGGCGTTTCTCCAGCGCCGGCGGCGTCGCGGTCAGCGCCAGATCCGCCGCGCCCTCGTCCAGCAAGGCGGGCGCATTGCGGAAATCCGCGGAAAGCAGCGCGAGCTGGACGCCGGGCGCCGCCGCCCCCAACCGGGCGAGCAGCCGTGGGATCAGCGCCGGCTCCAGATCGTCGGGGGAGGCGAAGCGGAACAGCCGTTCGGCCGTAGCCGGATCGAAGCTTGGCCGGGCGGTGAGCGCGGCGTGGATCTCTTCGAAGGCGGGCCCGATTGCGGCGAACAGCGCATCCGCGCGGTCGGTCGGGGCCATCCGTCCGGAGGCGCGAACGAACAGCGGATCGTCGAGCCGTTCGCGCAGCTTCGCCAAAGCCATGCTGACCGCCGGCGCGCCGAGTCCGAGCCGCGCCGCCGCGCCCCGAACCGAGCCCGCCCGCATCAGCGCGACGAACGCCAAAAGCGCGTTCAGGTCGAGCGCCCTCAATTCATTTTCGCTGAATGTCTGTTTCATGAGTTCAGTATAGAAAAACTTCTTGGCGCCGCCCAGATCTCCGACGTCGGCGGCGATCGTCGCCTGCCGACGCGGAACGACGGAGCGAACCAATGAACCAGCAGACCAAGAAGCCGATCGGGGTCATCGGATCGGGCAATATGGGCCGCGCGCTCGGCGTGCGGTTGGCGAAGCTCGGCTATCCGGTGTTCTTCGGCGCGCGCCGGCTAGAACAGGCCGAGGCCGCGGCGGCCCGGGCCGGCGCTCAACCGGAGTCCCAAGCCCGCGCCCAGGCCGGAAGCGTCGACGCCGCCGCCGCATTCGGCGAGTTGCTGATCTGGACCATGCGCGAGACCGATCCGGCCAAGGTGCTCGCCGATCCGGCCCTCCTGAACGGCAAGACCGTGATCGATCTCAACAACCGGAACTTTGCGGACGACGTCCGCGGCGGCGCCTGGTTTGAGGCGTCTATCGCCGGGGCCTTGCAAGTGAACGCCCCCGAGGCTCGGGTTGTGAAGGCTTTCAACACGCTGGCCATGACGGTGTTCGACACCGACCCCGCCGCGCTGGCCGCCGCGGGCGCTCAGACCTTTCTGGCGGGCGCCGACCCGGACGCCAAGGCGGAGACCGCCGGGCTGGCGGAGGCGATGGGGCTCGGCGCCGTCGATCTCGGCGACGGCGAGGCCGCATTCCGGGCGGCCGAAGCGCTCGGAGACGTCGTCCGGCTCTTGATCCTCGACCAGGGCCATGGCGGCCAGGCGCATCTCGGCTTCTCCCTCCTTCCGGAACCCGATCTGGGCGAGATTGGCGGCTACGAAGCCTCGTCCTATCGCTGAGGCGAAGTTGGACGGCGGGGCGCAGGCGTTTAGGGTCTCTCTCAGTCATATTCAGGGAGACCCGCCATGCCGCTCGACCAGGACCTCGCCACCCATCTGACCGATGCGAGACTGTTGAAGACCGACGGCTATGTCGACGGCGCCTGGGCGTCCGCCACTGGCGGCGCCCGCTTCGCCGTGACCAACCCCGCCACCGGCGCGACCATCGCCGAGGTCGCCGACATGGGGGCCGGCGAGACCCGCTGCGCCGTCGAGGCCGCCCACATCGCCTGGAAGCCCTGGGAGGGGCGGACCGCGAAGGAGCGGGGGGCCGCGCTCCGCCGCTGGTGCGAGCTGATGATGGCCAACCAGGAGGATCTGGCCCGCATCGCCACCGCCGAATGCGGCAAGCCGCTCGCGGAAGCGCGGGGCGAGGTCGCCTACGCCGCCTCCTTCCTCGAATGGTTCGCCGAGGAGGCCAAGCGCGCTTACGGCGACGTGATCCCGACCCACCAGACCGATAAGCGCATCCTGGTGCTGAAGCAGGCGGTGGGCGTCGTCGGCGCGATCACGCCCTGGAACTTCCCGATCGCCATGATCACCCGAAAGGTCGCCCCCGCGATTGCGGTCGGCTGCCCAGTGGTGGTGAAGCCCGCCGAGCAGACCCCGCTCTCCGCGCTGGCGCTCGCCGAACTGGCGGAGCGCGCCGGCATCCCGAGGGGCGTCTTCAACGTCGTCGTCGGCCTCGACGGCCCGGCGATCGGCGAGGTGCTGACCGGCGACGATCGGGTCCGCAAGATCGCCTTCACCGGCAGCACGGAGGTCGGCCGCATCCTGATGAGCGCCTCCGCCGCGAGCATCAAAAATGTGAGCCTCGAACTCGGCGGCAACGCGCCCTTCATCGTGTTCGACGACGCCGACATCGACGCGGCGGTCGAGGGCGCGATCGTCTGCAAGTTTCGAAACGCCGGCCAGACCTGCGTCTGCGCCAACCGGATCTACGCCCAGGAGGGCGTCTACGACGCCTTCGTCGAGAAGCTCGCCGCCCGCGTCGCGACGCTGACGGTGGGCGACGGCGCGGAGCCCGGGGTCGAGGTCGGCCCATTGATCGAGCAAGCGGGCGTCGAGAAGGTCCGCGACCACATCGCCGACGCGAAGTCCAAGGGCGCCCGGGTCGCGGTCGGCGGCGCGCCTCACGCCGCAGGGCCTCTGTTCTTCGAGCCGACGGTGCTCTGCGACGTGACGCCCGAGATGAAGGTGGCCCGAGAGGAGACCTTCGGCCCGCTCGCCCCGGTCTTTCGGTTCAAGGACGAGGCGGACGCCATCGCCCAGGCCAACGCCACCGAGTTCGGCTTGGCCGCCTATTTCTACGCCCGCGATCTCGGCCGGGTCTGGCGGGTCTCCGAGGGACTCGAATACGGCATGGTCGCGGTGAATTCCGGGATCCTGTCGACCGAGGTCGCGCCCTTCGGCGGCATGAAGCAGTCCGGTCTCGGCCGCGAGGGCTCGAAGTACGGCCTCGATAGCTTCACCGAGATCAAATACGTGCTGATGGGCGGCGTTTAAGCGCCGCGATCGGGTGGGCGGCCGCCCCGCCCCCGGCGCCGTCTCCCACCCGCCGACCCGCCCGCGCTGGCGCGATGTCCCGCTTCCCCGCCCCGACGGCGCCGGGGGCGTGTCTTGAGTCGTCGGGCGCCGGCGGATCTCTGCGAAACCCTTCCGAACGCCGATCGCGGCTTTCGCCGCGAGTCGTCTGGCGCCGGCCGCCTGCGCCGAACCGGGATCCCGAACCGGAATCCGGAAGGGAGGTGATTCAAGTCACTGACGTCCAGGCCGCCACGGGCGAAGCAGGGGTCGCGAGACCGCGCCAGTCGGCGTGGCGGCCCACACTCACCGGGAGGTTCCGCATGGAAAGCCAGCAAACCCACCTGTCGACCGCTGGATCCGCCGTTCGCCGCCGCTCGAACGGTCTGCAGGCCTATCGCGACCGCGTCGCGCGGGAGAAGCGGAGCCGTCTTCTCGACGCAGCCGTCGAGCGTTTCCTCGCCGACGGCTACGATCGAACCACGCTCGAAGCGGTCGCCCGCGGCGCAGGCGTCTCGTCCGCCACGCTCTATAAGCACTTCCCGACCAAATCCGATCTGTTCGGCGGCGTCATGGCCAGTGTCTGGGAGAGCCAGCCCGGCGCCCCGGAAACCGAGCCCTCCGTGGGCGATCCCCGCGAGGGGCTCACCGTGATCGGCCGGGACTACGCCGCGCGCCTGGCGCGCCCGCAAAGCGTCGATCTCTATCGTCTCGTGATCGCGGAGGCGCCGCGCTTCCCGGCCCTGGGCGCGGATCTCCACGACCGCGCGCGCAAACCCTATCTGGAGCGCCTCCGGGCCTATCTCCGGAGGGCGGTCGAAGCCGGCGAGTTGGCGATCGACGATCTGACGATCGCGGAGCGGCAATTCCTCGCCATGATCGCCGATCTGGTGTTCTGGCCGCGTTTGCTCCTGGTCGGTCACCCGGTCTCCGAGAGCGAGATGGCCGCCGCCGTCGATCAGGCGGTCGAGACCTTCCTGCATCGCCACGCCGCGTGATCCCTCGCGGCGCGCGGCCCGGCGCCGTATGCTGAGCGCCCCGGATCGCGCGGTCGAGACCCTGCCGGCGCGCGCGATCGTCGCCGAAAGCGAGGCGCGATGCGGTTCTTCGGACGACGCGATCAAGCGCTTTGCAAGCGCGGGCGGGCGGCGACCGTCGCGATCTCGCTGGCCTTCTTGGCGGGCGCCGTCTCCGCCGCTGGGCCCGCGCTCCCCGACGACCGGTCCGCCGAGCGCGCCCCGTCGGCCGAGATGAGCGCGACGCTGTGCGCGACGCTCTTGGACGAGCCTGTTTCCGCGGCCCTGGTCGCCCAGACCGAGGCTCTTGGTTGGACCGTCGCCGACGCGCTCGAGACGGCGGAGTGCGCCTACATCTTCATCCACGGCGGCGCGCCGAGTCCGGCCGGCCACATGATCGTCGCCCGCTACGGCAACCACGCTCTGATCGACTGGCTGTCGGACTACTACGCGGCGCGGCGCGATCTGCCGGGCCTGCGGCGTCTGTTCGGCCGGCGCGGCGAGAGCGGCGACGCCCGCGCGTGGCTCGAGAGCCAGATCCGGCGTTTCCGCACCGACGATCCGGGCGTCGCGCGGCTCTACATTAGGGCGCGTCTCCGCCTCGACATCGCGCTGAACCGCAAGCGCTGAAAGCTCACTCGACGCTCTCCAGCCGCTTCAGGACCCGTTCCTTCAGGCGGTTTCGATAGATCGCGATATAGGGCCGCATGGTCTCCGCCAGCGCCAGCGACAGCGCGTCGAGTTTGGCGAGGATCGAACGCCCCTCAGGCGAGCCGTACAGATCCAGCAGCTTGTCGAGCTCCGCCTCGGTGAAGGTGTCCGCATAGAGCGGCGGCAGCCTCGGCGCCATCGCCTCGTAAAGCGCGTTCAGCTCTTCCGCCTGCATGGTGACGAGCGCATCCGCGATCTCGGGCGTCAGCGTCTTGCCGCGGCGCGACGCCTCTTTTCGAAGATGCTCCTCCAACTCGGGGCGGATCGCCGTGAGCATCTCTCCGAGCCGCGATTTCGGCAGCGCAAGCGCCAAGACCTCACGCGCTTTCTCGAGCTTGCGCTCGGGAGCGGAGGCCGCGCCCTCCGCCATCCCCTGGGTTTCGTCGGCGCCCTCGATCGCGCCTTCGGGGTCGTACAGCTCCGCCGGCAGCCCGATGGTCTCTTGCGCCGCGCCGCGATCGGCCGCCCCGAGGGTGGCGAGCGCCAAAAGGAGCGCCAAAGGGAGCGCCAAAGGGAGCGTCAAGGCGAATGGCGAGGCGCGCGCGAAAGCCGCCGACCTCGCGCGGGGCGCTTTCCAGCTCGATCGGATCATCGGCGCTCTCCTCAGCATGCGGCGCATCGCCCTTCGCCCGGGCCATCGCACGGGGATCGGAGCCGGAGCAAGGCGGTTGGGGCGGGGCGAGCGGATCGCCGCTCCGCGCCGCATCCCTCGCCTCCCGAGCGGCGAGCGCGCGAGACGCGGCGCTCGGTCCGCTCTATCTCTTGCATCTCACGCCTCGCGAGGTCCCGTGTCCGCACTCGCCAGCCCGAGTTTTCGCCTCTACGTCCTCGGCGCGTTTTTCGCGCTGAACGGCCTGTGGATCCAGCGCGTCACGCTCGCCTGGCTCGCCTGGAGCCTGACGGGCTCGGCGGCCTGGGTGGGCGCGGTCGCGGGCGCGCTCTACGCGCCGACGCTGTTGGCGGGCCCGGTTTTCGGCGTCCTCGCCGACCGCATCGATCTCCGCCGCGGGGCGTTGGCCA
The DNA here is from genome assembly GCA_039819865.1 of Pseudomonadota bacterium. Lineage (GTDB taxonomy): Bacteria > Pseudomonadota > Alphaproteobacteria > Rhodobacterales > Rhodobacteraceae > JBCBRF01. The sequence continues at coordinate 18,458 of JBCBRF010000024.1, forward strand.
CCCAGTCCCTGCTCGCGCTCTTCACCGCCGCTCTCCTCGCGCTTTGGAGCGCCGGCGCCCTTGGGCCCGGCGGCTTGTTTCTGTCGGCGCTCGCGATCGGCGTCGTCTGGAGCGCGCATCACCCGATTCGAATGGCGCTGATCCCGCGCCTCGTCCCGCCCGAGGCGCTGGCCCAGGCCGTGGCTGTGGGTTCGATCAACTTCAATCTGAGCCGGATGCTGGGCCCGGCGCTCGCGGGCGTGTTGCTGGCCGCTTCCGGGGCCGAGGCGGCGCTGGCGGCGAACCTGCTCTGTCTCGCGCCGTTCCTCCTCATGCTGCTGATCTTGCGGGTCGACGCCGCCCCGCGCGCGGCGCCGTCCCGGGCCCCGTTCTGGCGCGCGTTGGGGGGCGACCTCCGAGAGGGCTTCGGCTTCGCGCTCCGCCATCCGACCATCCGTTTGGCGATGCTCGGGACCGCGGCCTTCGCGTTGATCGCCCGCGCCCCGCTCGAGATCACCGCGGCGATCGCCGACGGCGCGTTCTCGGCGGGCGCTCGCGGTTTGGGCGAGGCGACGTCCGCCGCGGGCTTCGGCGCTCTGCTGGCCGCCGCCGCGCTGGCCCGCCGCCGCGGCTCGGACCCGACGGCTCTGGTGCGCATCGGCGCGCTGTCGCTTGCGGGGGCGGCGGCGCTCGGCGTGATCCTGTCGGCGACGAGCGCCTGGCCGCTCGCGCTGCTGTTGTTCGCGGCGATGGGCTTCTGCGCATCGACCGCGGGCGTCGGCTTCCAATCCGCGGTGCAGCTGTCGATCCCCGACTCGCACCGCGGCCGCGTCATGAGTCTCTGGACCTTGCTCGGCATCGGCGGCGCGGCGGTCGGCGCGGCGCTTCTCGGCCTCGCGGGCGATCTGCTCGGCGTCCGCGGCGCCCTGGCGGCGCTCGGTCTCGGCGGTCTGGCGGCGCTCTCCGTCGCCACCCTCGCGCGGAGGTTTGACGCCGCTCCGCCGCCGCGCCAGGGTGCGCCGGCGTCGCCTCGGAGCGGCGCATCCGATTAGGAGGTCCGCCCGTGATCAGCCTGCGTCCCCCCGCCGACAGCGGCTCCCCCGGTCACGGAGACGGCGCCCGCGCCGCCAAGCGCGCCGCCGCCGCCCACGCGCTCGAGGCGGTCGAGCCCGGCATGAAGCTCGGCCTCGGCTCGGGCTCCACCGCCGCGGAGTTCGTCAGTCTCTTGGGCGAACGCGTGCGCGCCGGCCTGAAGGTGATCGGCGTCCCGACCTCGATCGCGACCGGCAAGCTGGCGGAGAAGGCGCGCATCCCGCTGACCACGCTCGACGCGGCCGGCTGGCTCGACCTCACGGTCGACGGCGCGGACGAGATCGATCCCCACCTGCGCCTGATCAAAGGGGGCGGCGGCGCGCTCCTGATCGAAAAGATCGTCGCTTTCGCCTCCGACCGGATGATCGTGATCGCCGACGCCCGCAAGCGGGTGGAGACCCTCGGCGCCTTTCCCTTGCCGATCGAGATCACGCCTTTCGGGTGGGAGACCACGCGCGCCGTCGTCGAGAAGTTGCTGGAGGATCACCCCTGCGCGCGCCGCGAGGCCAAGCTCCGGATCGCCGGCGACGCGCCCTTCATCACCGACGAGGGCAACATGATCCTCGACCTGCAGCTCGAGCGGATCGAGGATCCCGATCGCCTCGCCGCCGCATTGAACGACATCCCCGGCGTGGTCGAGAACGGCCTGTTCATCGGCCTCGCCGAGCAGGCGATCATCGCCGAGGAGGACGGTACGGCGACGATCCTCAAGCGCGGCGCCTGACGCGCGCTCGCGATCACGATTTCGCGCCGGGCGGGCGTCGATCTTCCTCCGCCCGCGACCTGCGCTTAACTGCGCTTCAGAATTGAAAGTTAGCGGCGGCGCAGGAGGCCCAGATGGCGGACGCGGAATTCGACTACGACCTGTTCGTGATCGGCGGCGGCTCGGGCGGCGTGCGCGCAGCCCGGATCGCGGCGCAATACGGCGCTTCCGTCGCGATCGCGGAGGAGTACCGCTTCGGCGGCACCTGCGTGATCCGCGGCTGCGTGCCGAAAAAGCTGATGGTCTACGCCAGCGCCTATTCCGAACATTTCGAGGACGCCCGCGCCTATGGCTGGGACTTCGATGCGACGCCGAGCTTCAACTGGGAGACGTTCCGCGAGCGCAAGGATATGGAGATCGCCCGGCTCGAGGGCGTCTACCGCAAGAACCTGCACGCCTCGGGCGTCGAGATCCACGAATGCCGCGCGACCGTCGCCGGCCCTCATACCGTCCGCCTGGCGGACCACGGCCGCGAGATCTCCGCGAAGCACATCCTGATCGCCGTCGGCGGCCGGCCGTTCGTCCCCGAATTCCCCGGCAGCCAGCACGCCATCACCTCGAACGAGATCTTCCACTTGCCCGAACTGCCGAAGCGTCTGCTGATCGCGGGCGGCGGCTACATCGCCAGCGAGTTCGCCGGGATCATGAACGGCCTCGGCGTCGAGGTGACCCAGATCTACCGCAAGGAGCAGATCCTCCGCGGTTTCGATGACGAGGTCCGGACCCATGTCCAGCAGGAGATGGCGAAAAAGGGTGTGAATTTCATCTTCAACGAGACCCTGGACAGCCTCGAGAAAACGCCGTCCGGACTGATCGCGCATGTCGCCAACGGCGAGAAGATCGAGATCGACCAGGCCATGTTCGCGACCGGGCGGCGTCCGAACACCGACGGCCTGGGGCTCGAGAACGCCGGCCTCGAACTCGGCCGCGGCGGCGAAGTGCCGGTGAGCGCCTATTCGCAGACCAAGGTCCCGTCGATCTATGCGGTCGGCGACGTGACCGACCGGCTGCAGCTGACCCCGGTCGCGATCCGCGAGGGCCACGCCTTCGCCGATACGGTCTTCGGCGGTCTCGACGTGAAGCCCGATCATGAGCTGGTGCCGACCGCGGTCTTCACCCAGCCTGAGATCGGGACGGTGGGCATGAACGAGGCGGCGGCGCGCGAGCGCGGGCCGGTGGAGATCTACAGGACCAATTTCCGCGCGATGCTGCACGCCTTCGCGGACCGCGACGAGCGCATGTTGATGAAGCTGATCGTCGACAAGGAGAGCCGCCGGGTGCTCGGCGCCCATGTGGTCGGCCACGCCGCTGGCGAGATGGCGCAGCTGATCGGGATCGCTGTGAAGATGGGCGCGACCAAGGAGGATTTCGATCGCACCGTCGCCGTGCACCCGACGGCGTCGGAGGAGTTCGTCACCATGCGCACGCCCGTCGGCGGGTGATCGGCCAGTTTTGCGCGCTATGCGCGCAAACGGCGGTTTTTCCTGACGAAAACACGGCCGCGTCGGCGCTGAGCGCGCGATCTGCGGTTGAAGCGTGGTGCGCGCCCCCCAAATTGCTCACTAACTAGATCGACGTCCCCCGTGACGTCGCCGCCTTCGCTTTTTCTTGAGTCGCACGAGAGGATGTCCATGCCCTGGAGCAACAATGCCGGCGGTCCCGGTGGATCCGGCCCGAGATCTCAGGGTCCATGGGGCGGCGGCGGCCGCGGCAACGGCGGCGGCCCCTGGGGCGGCGGCGGCGGTGGCGGCCGCGGTCCGGGCGGCCCTCAGGGTCCGAACATCGACGACCTGTTCAAGAAGGGTCAGAACCAGCTGAAAACGGTTCTCGGCGACGGCAAGGGCGGCGGCTTCGGCGGTTTCCTGTTTGCGCTCGTCGTCGCCGTCGGCGCGTGGATCTACGTCTCGGTTTTCATTGTGGAGACCAACGAACAGGCGGTGGTGCTCACCTTCGGCGAGTACACCTCGACCCAAGGACCTGGTCTGAACTTCGCGCCCTGGCCGGTCCAGACCGCCGAGATCCGCGCCGTGGCGCGCGAGAACGCCATCAGCGTCGGCTTCCGTCAGGGCGGCGACACGGGGCCGCGTCGCGACCGACCGTCCGAGAGCCTCATGCTGACCGGCGATGCGAACATCATCGACATCAACTACCAGGTGGTCTGGAACATCAGCAATCTGCGACAGTTCTTGTTCAACCTCGCAGAGCAGGACACCACCATCCGGGCTGTGGCCGAGTCCGCCATGCGCGAGGTCGTCGGCCGCTCTGAGCTGTCCCCGCTTCTGAACCGCGACCGCGCCCAGCTGGCGCGCGAGGTCGAGGAGCTCATCCAAAAGACCTTGGACGATTACCAGTCGGGCGTTCGCATTCTGCGGGTCACGCTGGACCGGGCCGACCCGCCGCCCGCGGTGATCGACTCGTTCCGCGACGTGCAGGCCGCTGAACAGGAGCGCGACACCCTTCTGAAGACCGCGCAGGCCCGCTATAACGAGCGTCTCGCCGCCGCCCGCGGACTCGCCGCGAAGCTGCTTCAGGAGGCGGAGGGCTACCGCGCTCGCGTCGTCGCCGAAGCGAGGGGTGAAGCCGCCCGCTTCACCGCCGTTTTGACCGAGTACCGCAATGCGCCGGAAGTGACCCGCAAGCGCCTCTATCTCGAGACGATGGAGCGCGTCTTTGGCGACATCAACAAGGTCATCATCGATCAGCAGAGCGGCGGCGGCAGCGGCGTCGTTCCCTATCTCCCGCTCGATCAGCTGCGCCGGAACAACACCGCGCGCGCCGAGCAGCAGCAATAAGCGCTAAGGGACACCACAATGAGATTCCTTCCTATCCTGGTCCTGCTGATCGGCGCCGGCGTCGCCGTCGGCCTGTCCTCCGTCTACATCGTCGACGAGCGCCAGCAGGCGCTGCTGCTCGAGTTCGGTCGCGTCAAAAAGATCGTCAATGCGGTTGAAGAAGGCCGGCTGAGCGCCGAAGCCAAACAGGCGCTCGAGGAGCAGGGCGTCGAGCTCGTCCAGGGCCCTGGCCTCTACTTCAAACTGCCCGCCCCGATGAACACGGTCGCGACCTACGAAAAGCGGATCCTCGCGCTCGAGACCCGCGATCTCGAAGTCACGCCGCTCGACAACCGCCGTTTGGTCGTGAACGCGTTCGCGCGCTGGCGCATCGTCGATCCGCTGCGCTTCCGCGAGGCCGCCCAAACCCAGGAGCGGGGCGAGAGTCTGCTCGAGGAGATTCTCACCCAGGATCTCCGCGAGGTGCTGGGTAAGGTGAACTCCGACAACATCTTGTCCGCCGATAGGGCCTCCCTGATGCGGGAGACCCGCGACAACTCCCTGGTCCGCGCCCGCACGCTCGGCGTCGAGATCGTCGACGTCCGGATCCGCCGCGCCGACCTGCCGGAGCAGAACCTGAACGCGACCTATGAGCGGATGCAGGCCGAGCGCCAGCAAGAGGCCGCCGACGAGCGCGCCCGAGGCCGCGAGGCGGCGCAGGTCCGCATCGCGGAAGCCGAGCGCCAGGCGATCGAGCTGGAATCGGAGGCGCGGCGCGAAGCTGAGGTGATTCGCGGCGAGGCCGACGCCGAGCGGAACCGCATTTTCGCCCAGGCCTACGGTGCGGATGAGGAGTTCTTCGCGTTCTACCGCTCGCTGCGCGCTTATGAAAACGCGCTCAAGGGCTCGAATTCGAGCATCGTCCTGTCTCCGGACTCCGAGTTCTTCGAGTATCTCGGCGGAGGAACGGCGCCCTGAGTTCGGCTGTTTGAGCCGGAACCCCGCAACGGCGGCCGCCTGCTTTCATCGGAGCGCGCGGCCGCCTGGGCGGCGAGGAACAGCGGCGTCGAACGCGCGGTCTCGATTTAAGAAGGCGGGCCGGTCGATCTCGCGGGGAATTGATCCCATAGGCGGACGCCGTCGACGGTCCTATATCTTCCACAAAGCGACTATAGAGTGGATCGACGCCGGTGTTGGCGCGCGGCGTCTCCGCCCGTCACCAAGGAGGTATTCGTGACGCGTTACGCACTCCCCACCAAACTCGGCGCTCGCGCCGGAGAGGTCGTCTCCCGCGGCGTGGCGCTGGCCCTCGCGGCGGCTGTGGCGGCCCCGGTTCTCGTCTTTGCGCCGCTGCCGGCGCGCGCCCAGTTCGCGCCGCCGAGCTTTGCGGATCTCGCCGAGCGCCTCTCGCCGGCGGTCGTGAACATCTCGACCGCACAGACTGTGACCCGCCCGAACCGCGGCCCGTCGCCCTTTCCTCCGGGATCCGAGCTCGAGGATTTCTTCAAGGACTTCTTCGAGCGTCGCCGCGGCGGCTCGCAGCCCCGCAGGGTGCAGTCGCTGGGCTCGGGCTTCGTCATCGACGCCGAAGGCTACGTGGTCACCAACAACCACGTCATCGAGAACGCCGATGAGATCGAGGTCAATTTCCCGAACGGAGACAGCTTTCCCGCGGAGCTGATCGGCACCGATCCGAAGACCGACATCGCGCTGCTGCGGATCGCGTCGGACGAGACTTTCCCGTTCGTCCCCTTCGGCGACAGCGACGCCATCCGCGTCGGCGATTGGGTCCTGGCGATCGGCAACCCGTTCGGCCTCGGCGGCTCGGTCTCCGCGGGCATCATCTCGGCCCGGGATCGCGACATCAACGCCGGCCCCTATGACGACTTCCTGCAGACCGACGCCGCGATCAACCGCGGCAACTCCGGCGGTCCGCTGTTCAACATGGCCGGCGAGGTCATCGGCGTGAACACGGCGATCATTTCGCCGACGGGCGGTTCGATCGGCATCGGGTTCTCCGTGCCGTCCAATCTGGCGCAGAACGTGATCGATCAACTCCGGCGCTTCGGCGAGACCCGGCGAGGCTGGCTCGGCGTTCGGATCCAGGAGGTTGACGAGGCGATCGCGGAGAGCCTCGGGCTCGACGGCTCCCAAGGCGCGCTTGTCGCCGGCCTAAGCGACGAAGGTCCGGCGGCGGCCGCGGGCGTGGAGGCGGGCGACGTGATCCTCCAATTCGACGGGCGGCCGATCGTTACGATGCGGGATCTGCCGCGCCTGGTGGCGGAGACCGAGGTCGGCCGGACGGTCGACGTGGTGGTGTTCCGCGAAGGAGACACCCAGACGCTGAGCGTCGAGATCGCGCTCCTCGAGGAGGATCGCCCCGACTCCGTGACGAGCGGCGACGGCGATCCGGACGGCCAGGCGGACCAGGGCGTGCTCGGCATGACCTTCGGCCCCTTGGACCGCGCCAGCCGGACCCGTTTCGGCATCGACGAAGCCGCGCGCGGCGTGGTCGTCCTGTCCGTCGATCCGGCGGGCTCCGCCGCGGAGCGAGGCGTCCGCCCCGGCGATGTTCTGGTCGAGGTGTCCCAGCGCGAGGTGGCCACGCCGAGCGAGGCGATCGACGCGATCGAGGCGGCCCGGGCGAAGAACCGGCGCTCCGTCCTGCTGATGCTGAACCGCGAAGGTCAGATGCGGTTCATCGCGGTCGAGTTCGAAAAGTGATCTGAAACAACGAAAGCGTCGCGCGGCGGGGCTTTCGACTTTCAGAAGCCGCCCGGCCCCTCGAGGCTCGGGCGGCTTTTTCGTGGCTGGACGCGTGCGGGCGCCGCCCGCCGGACACAGGTGAATACGGCTTCATTCTTCTTAAGCTTCTCCTAACCGTTGCCGCGCACGGTGTCGCAGCGAGCCCGGACATGCGCCGAAGGGAGAGTGCGCGCCTGTCCGGTTAGTCGAGAATCGACGCGAGACAGGAGCGCTCCGATGACCCGTTTTTGCCAGCACCCGACCCCCCTTGGATCGTCGGCCCGCGCCGCCGCGCGCGCCGGATCCTTCGCCGCGGCGATTCTGCTCGGCCTCGGCGAGCCGGCGTCGGCCGCGCCGTCGGCGCCAGAGACGCCGTTGCTCCGGCCCGCCGCGCTGATCGCGCTCGCAGTGTCCCCGATCGGCGCTCCCACCGCCCTGGCGCTCGATCACGCCGAAGCGGGACCCGTCGCCTCGGGGCTCGCGCGCACCTTGGCCGCGGCCGACGCGCCGGCCGCGGATTGGACCATAGGCGCGTTCGAAACGGTCATCCGCCGTCCCGCACGATTGACCGCCGAGCACGCCGCGAACGAGGAGCGGGCGGTTCTCTACTTCGCGCTCGCCAGCGCGCGCCTCGATCCCGCGAGCCGGGCCAAGCTCGCGGATCTCGCCAGCCTGGCGCCCGCCCGCTCGGTCATCGAGATCATCGGCCACGCCGATCGCGCCGGCGCGCCCGACCGCAACCTTCGCCTGTCGCGTCTCCGCGCGGAGGCGGTTCGCGCCGATCTGATCGCGCTCATAAAGAGCCGTCGAGGCGATGCGCCGTCCGTGAAGATCCGCGCTCTCGGCGAGCGCGCCCCGGCCGTTCGGACCGCCGACGGCGTGCGGGAGCCGCGCAACCGCCGTGTGGAGATCCACGTTCGACGGCTCTGAGCCGCGATCGCGAAAAGCGCGGGCGGGTATCCGGAACAATCGCGCGACGACGAAGAGGCGGCGGGTCGTGATTGCAGAGGTGCGAAACGCGATCATGACCTTGGCCCGCCCTCAAAGACGCGACGACGCCGGCGCCGCGACCGCGCCGTCGCGTCGGCGCGGCCTAGGGACGGCGCGCGCTGAACCGACGGCCGGCCCGCGTCTTGCGCGCCATGGCAGGCGCGCATCCGCGCCATCCAATCGCAGGCGCCCCAACTTGACACGCGTTCCGCCCCGGAGACTGTGCCGCCCATGATCGATCTCCGTCCGGTCGGATATGTCATCGGCCTCATGATCCTCGGTCTCGGGGCTTTCATGATAGCGCCCGCTATCGTCGACGCGACCGCGCTGAACCCGGATTGGCGCGGCTTCGTCGTCTCCTCGATCTTGACCCTGCTGGTGGGCGGCGCCCTGACGCTCGGCTGCAGCACCGGGCGCCGGGGCGGCCTGACCATCGAGCAAGCCTTCCTCCTGACGGTCCTGAGCTGGGTCGCCCTGCCGCTGTTCGGCGCGCTGCCTTTCGTGCTCGGGGACTATGGCGCGAGCGGCGTCGACGCTCTGTTCGAATCGGTCAGCGGCATCACCACCACCGGGGCGACCATCATCGTCGACCTGAACGAGATCCCGCCCGGCATCCTGCTCTGGCGCGCCCTGCTGCAATGGATGGGCGGCGTCGGCATCGTGATCTTCGCGATGATCTTCCTGCCGACGCTTCAGGTCGGCGGCATGCAGCTCTTCCGGTCGGAGGCGTTCGACACCGCGGGCAAGATCCTGCCGCGCGCGACGGAAATCTCGATCTCGATCTTCACGATCTATCTCGGCCTGACCCTCGCCTGCGCCTTGGTCTACGGGCTGTGCGGCCAGAACGCCTTTGACGCGCTCTGTCACGCGATGACGACGTTGGCGACCGGCGGCCTTGCGAACTACAACGGCTCTTTCGGCGAGCTGTCGCCCGCCTCGCAATACGCCGCCGTGGTGTTCATGATCCTGGCGGGCCTGCCTTTCGTCCGCTACGTCCAGCTCGTCCGCGGCGACGCCGAGCCGCTCTGGCGCGACAGCCAGATCCGCACCTTTTTCGCGGTCATCGCGGCCGTGGTGGTGATCTTGAGCCTCGTTCGCTTCCAGGCGGCCGAGACCACCTCCGAGGAATCTTTCCGCCAGTCGCTGTTCAACACGGTCTCGCTGATCACCGGGACGGGCTACACCAACGCCTCCTACGACGCTTGGGGGCCGTTCGCGGTGTCGATCCTCTTCCTGATCGGTCTCATCGGCGGCTGCGCCGGGTCGACCTGCTGCAGCGTGAAGATCTTCCGCTATCAGGTCCTCGCCGCCATCGTGGTGACCGAGATGCGCCGCGTCCGACGTCCGAACGCCATCTTCACCGCCCGCTACGAGGGGCGGCCGTTGAAGCCCGACGTGGTGACCTCCGTCCTCACCTTCTTCTTCATGTTCATCGCATCGTTGGCCGTTCTGACGCTGGTGCTCACCTATGTGGGCCTCGACGCTCAGACGGCGCTGTCCGCGGCGGCGTCGGCGCTCGCCAATATCGGTCCGGGCTTCGGGCCGATCGTCGGGCCGGACGGCAACTACGCGTCTCTGCCGGACTCGGCGAAGTTCGCCCTGATCGTTGGGATGTTGCTTGGCCGCTTGGAGCTTCTGAGCGTGCTGATCCTGTTCACGCCGAATTTCTGGCTGCGCTGATCGCGCCGCTCTTCCGCTAACCGGCGAGGACGTCCGGCCCGCGCGGATATCCTAAATTTTTTGCCCGGACCGCATCGGCGTCTTTACCCGCCGTTCACGCTCGCGGCGCATTATCGTCGAAGAGCAGGCGCTTTGGCGCCCCGCTCACCGAGACGGCGCACTTCTCTCCAGCAACCAGCCGCGCCGGTCTGACCGGAGGGCGGGCGCGATACGATCGCGCCCGCCTTTTCGGTTGCGTGCTCGCGATGCGCATACTTGCCTCCGAGCTGCGCGTGAACTTTCTGGCCGACGCCCGCCGCAAACTCGGAGAGCGCATGCCGACGCCTCTAAAATGGCTCCTGATCCTTCTCACCGTGATCGCGCCGCCGACGAACAGAGCGACGATCGCGGCGAGAAGGATCAGGAGCCATTTTAGAGGCGTCGGCATGCGCTCTGTTCGTCGGCGGCGCGATCACGGTGTGGATCCTCGCGCGCGAGCAGGCGTTGACCGGCCTGGGTCGGGACGGCGCGCTCCGCGGATCCGCGACGGGCCTCTCGAGCCGCGCGACCGGCGGCGGCTCCTGCACCGTCTGGTCCTATGATCTCGCGGCCGAGAGCGCCGCGCGCCTCGCCGCCGAGCGCTTGGCGATCCTGGGCGATCCGGCGGAGGCGGCGGGCCTGGAGGCCGTCGCGACTTGGCGCGCCGCGCCGGTGGATCGCCTCGAGACCGTTCCGTGGAACCCGATAGAGTGCAATGCGGACGACGCGCGCGAGGCGGTCGATCTCCTGTCGCGGCCGGACGCGTTCTATGCGGTCGTCCGGACCGAGGACGTCGCGGCCGTGCTCATCGTCTCGCCAAGCGACGCGCGCTATCTCCGATCGCGCTTCAGCTACCGGCGCGGAGACGAGCGGAACCTGGGCGACGCAGACTTCTGACCGGGGCCCCATAGCCCAAAGGCCGGGTCCAAGACGGGTTCCAAGACGGGTCCCAAGACCGCCTCGGGCCGCGCCAAAGCGGCCCATCCGGCGGGCCCGCACGCTCTCACACAATTTTAGCGCGTCTCTGGCATTATTCTCCTCGATCAAGAAGCCGACAAGACATCGACTTTAGTTCTTAAAAACTGATCGGGGCGCCGGTCTTTTGGAGCGGTCGCGCCGATACGGAAGTATTGGAAGCGCGATCATGACGGGCGAATTCCTGGAGAGCGCCGGCGCCGGGCGGCGGGCGAAACCCTCGGTCCTGCTGCTTGAAGACATCGCGCCGACCGCCCTGCAGACTTTCGCGGATGCGGGCTTCACCGATGTTCAGCTGGAGAAAACGGCGTTCGAGGCGGACGCGCTGACGCCGCGGTTGGCGCGCGTCGAGGTCCTCGGCGTGCGCTCCCGGAGCAAGATCACCAGGGAAGTGTTGAACGCCGCCCCGCACCTTCTCGCGCTCGGTTGCTTCTCCGTCGGGACCAACCAGGTGGATCTCGACGCCGCGCGCCGTCTCGGCGTTCCGGTTTTCAACGCGCCGTTCTCGAACACGCGAAGCGTCGCCGAGCTGACCATCGCCGAGATCGTGATGCTCTACCGCGGCGTCTTCTCCAAATCGCTCGC
>JBCBRF010000025.1:0-28366 GCA_039819865.1 Pseudomonadota bacterium
TCGCGCCCGAGTATCGCATTTCCGTCGCGACACCGGCGCGTGTGGGCGGCCCGGGGCGTTCAACTCTCAGGCGCCCGCGCGCGCCCGGGGTCGGGCGCGGCGAGCGTCATCAGGGGCGCGACGATCATGCCGAAGGCCTGGCCGGTCACCGTGTGAATGACGGCGCCGAGCGCGACGACGGCCGCGCAGAGCACAGCCGCTCCGACAGTCAAATCCGGCAGAGCGGCTAGGAGATCGGTCATACGCGCATCGTCGAGCGACGCGGCCCGGCGCGCAAGCGCGTCAGGCCGCGGCCTGCTCGCGCATCACGGCGGCGGCGACGTCGAGCACGCGATCCGCGGACTCGGCGATCTCGGTCGCCGCCGTCTCCAGGCGGGCGGCCGCGTCGGGATCGATCGAGGCTTCCTGCAGCGCGCCCACGGCCTGGGCGAGGCGGGCGGCGAATTCGCCGACGCGCCATTGCAGATCCTCGAGGGGCTCGGCGGTGAGTGGCTCGGCGGTCGCGCGCGCGCCGCTTTCGACGTCGTCCGAGCAATCCGCCTCCAAGCGCGCTTCCTCGAACCGGGCCTCCTCCATGTCCGAGAGGTGCTCGAGGATCTCGGCCTGCGCTCGGCCGAGCTTGGCGAGGGCCTCGGCGATGGCGCCGACGGCGGCCGGCGTCTCCGCCGGGCGGGGCTCGGTGGCGGCGTCGAAGCGGTCGGCGGTGCGCTCGATCCGAGCGATCAGGCCCTGGAACGCGACGATCAGCTTGGCGGCTTCGGCGGAGATCCGGGCGCCGCCGGCGATCGGCGCAGCCTCGGGCTCGCCGGCGCGGGTCTCGGCGACGCGGGTCTCGGCGACGCGGGTCTCGGCGACGTGGGACTCGGCGACGTGGGACTCGGCGGAGGCGGGACGGGCGGGGCCGGCGTTCTCCACGGCCGCGCGAACAGCGGTCGACAGCCGAGCCGACAGCGCCTCTAGGGCGTCCTCGTCGAGCAGCGGGGCGGGGGCGGACGCTTGAGCCTGGCCGGCGGTCGCGAGAGCGTCGTCGGCGGGGGCCGTGCGGGCGGCGACGGCGCCGGCGACCTCGCGCACTTCGCGGAGCAGCGCGCGGAGGGCGAGGGTGGCGGCGTCGAGACGCTTCGAGTGGGTCTCCTGAACCGCGACGAGGCCCGCGGCGCGGTCGGTCTGGCCGTCGAGCCGCGCGACCGCGTTCTCGACCGCGCCCGAGAGCGCCGTGAGATCCTGAATGCGGTCGTCGCCCTCCGCGTCGCCGTCGCTCGGCGCCGCGAGGGTCTGGGTCGCCAAGGCGTCGGCGACGGCTTCGCGCGCAGCGGCGGCGACGCTCTCGCGCACGTCGTTGCGGACCTCGCTGGCGAGACCGCGGACGGCGGCGGTCATCGCGTCGAGACGCTTGGTCTGATGATCGGAGGCCGCGATCAGGCCCGCGGCGCGGGAGGCATGGTCGTCCAGCCGGGCGACAGCGCTCTCGACCGCGGTCATCAGCGGGCTGAGATCGACGGCCGCGGGCGCCTCGCTGCTGGCGGCGTCCGACGCCGGACGGGTCGCGAGCGCGTCGGCGACCGCTTCGCGCGCGGCGGCGGCGACGCTCTCGCGGACATCCTCGCGGACCTCGGAGGCGAGGCCCCGGACGGCCGTCGTCATCGCGTCGAGGCGACGGGTCTGGCGGTCGGAAGCCGCAATGAGCCCGGCAGTGCGGTGGACCTGGCCGTTCAGGCGGGCGACGACGTCGTCGACGCTTCCGACGAGGCCGCCCAGCTCGGCGGCGGGAGTCTGATCCGACGGCTCGGGAGCGGAGCCCGCCATGGCGGCCTCGACCGCGCCGCGAACCGCTTCGGAAAGCCCGGCCGGCAGGTCCTCCGCCAGGCCGCGCACCATCCCGGTGACGGCGTCGAGACGGTCGGTCTGGGTCTCAGCGGCTTCGAGAAGGCCGGCGGCTCGCGCGCTTTGAGCGTCGAGGCGGGCGGCGATGTCGGCCACCGATCCGGCTTGCGCCTCGCCTTCCGACGCATCCTCGGGCGCGCCTTGCGCAGCGGCCCGCGCGACCTCTTCAAGGCGCGGTCCGAGGGCGCCGAGCACGGCCTGCGAGACCGCGTCCGCAATGCTCGGCGAAAGCGCGGCCGACATCGCCTGCAGGTCGACCCCCGGGGCGGCCGTCGCGCTCGGAGCGTCGGACGGGTCGGCGTTCTGCGGGGCCTCGTGGTCGGCCGCCCGGGCGCGCTCCGCGGCCTCCTCTTCCGCGTGCTCGCGGAGGACCGCGCGCATCGCGGCGTCGACGGCGGTCGGCAGGGCGGCGTGCAGGGTGTCGGCGACGGCGCGGCGGGCGGCGCCCGAGACCGCGTCGCTCAGCGCGACGGCGTTCGGTCCTCCGGCGGCCGGACGGCCGAGCGCGGAGGCGGAGCGGACGCTCTCGAGCACGCCGGCGAGCGCGCTCAGGCGCGCCGCGTCCTCGGCCTGGCGAGCGCGAAGATCGTCGACCATGCTCACGAGCTTTGCGAGCAGCGAGCCGGACGCGGCGGTCCGCTCGAGCGGCTTCGGCGCGGGGTCGGAGGTGGCGGCGTCGGACATGCGCGGTTCCCGTCTCGGACGAAAGTCGATCGCGGCGACGCGCCCCGTCCTCGGCCGATTCTTGAACGAGGAATGAACACGTCGCGCCAAAGTTAGCGGGACCGTAAGGGTCAGTTGGTTGCCGAGGCGCTAACGCTCTGGGCGGAAATGCGAAAAAAAAGCGCCCGCGGCGCCCTTCAGCAGAGCCGGCCGAGCGCGCCCAGATCGAGGGTCAGATCCTCCTCGCCGAGGCCGAATTGCTCCGCGATCTCGACCAGGCGTTCGCGGGCGCGCATCAGGGTCAGGCCCAGGCGCTCCTCCTCCTCCTCAGAGAGCCGGCCGCGCTCCATGCGCCGGATCGCCTGCGCTTCGAGCAGCTGGCGGACGAACTCGATCAGAGCGAGCACGAGGCGGGCGAGATCCTGCTCCACGCGCTCGGGATCGAAGGCGAGCTGCGGCGCGTCGGCGCGCGCCTGGCGCTCGGCGAAGGCGCGAAGAACTTCGGCGGCGAGCGCTTCGACGCTCGCGCCGGCCTCCGGCTCGAAAGGATGGTCTTCGATGGGTCGGCCATCGGCGGGTGGGTCGGCGGGCGAGGTCATGGCGCGGGCACCGCGAAGCTGTAGGGCGGCCAGGGGCCGGTGAGGACGGCGTCGGGGCGATGCGTCGCGACGGCCTTCGACAGGGCGGGGCCGGCGTCGCGGGGGGCGAGCAGGCAGAGATCGGCGAGGCCGCGGGCGGGATCGGCGAGCAGGCGACGCCCAGCGATCGGGACCGGCGGGCGCTCGGACAGAAGGGTCCACAGCCGGTCGAGCGCGGCGCGGGCGTTCTCCGCCGAACGGTTCGCCTCCGGCATCGCGCGCGCCTTGCGGCGGAGATAGTTTCGGCCGGGGGCCGGGGTCTCGATCAACGGCGGGGCGTCAGCGGGCGCGCCCTGGAGCGCGATCACGAACTCCGCGTTGTCGCCGAGGCGGGCGAGCGCGTCGGCGAGATCCGGAGCGCGCGCCTCGGCCCAGGCGCGCGCGGCGGCGAGATCGGGGAAGCTTGCGCCGCGACGGGCGGGGAGAACCGGCCCGCGCAGGGCGGCGGCGCAGACCCTCTGGTGGCGCCGCGTCGGGTCTTCGGCCTCGCGGGCCCCCGCCGCGGCGACGACGAGGCCGACGGGACCGCACGACACCGCGCCGGGTTCGCCCGGCCCCACCACCGCCAAGAGCGCGATCGGCCCGCGGGCGGGGCCGCGATCGTCGTCGGCCGCGTCGGTTGGCCGGACTTCGGACAGGTCGGTCTGCGCGCTCACGTTTCGGGCTCCGAAGCGGCGCCGGGCGCGTCGGCGAGGGTCTCCTTGGCGTCCTCGATGGCGTCGACCGACGCGGCGACGACGCTCAGGCCGACATAGAGCAGATCGACGTCGGCCACGGAGATCTTCAGGTCGCCATGGATCACCACGCCGCGGTCGAGCAGGCGGTCGAGCACGTCGACCAGGCTCGGACGATCGGCGGCCGACGCCGCGATCGGGTCGGCGAAGTCGGCGGTCTCGGCCGGGCTCGGGTGGAGGAGCGCATCGAGACGGAGGCCGGCGGGATCGGAGCGCGGGCGGCGGGTCACGCGGCCCCCGGCCCTGCGGCGGAGCGAGGGGCGCCGAAGGCTTCCGCCAGGCTCGGTCCGGCGGCGGGGTCCGCGGCCGCGGTCCGTGAGGCGTCTGGGGCCGACGGCTCCGCGGCCCGCGCGTCGGCGGCCGCGGTCTCGGTCGTCGTGGTCGGGGTCTTCGCGGTCTCGGTCTTCGCGGTCTCGGTCGTCGCAACCTCGGATTGGGCTGGCGCGCGGTCGAGGCTCGGATCGACGAAGCGGAAGGCGGGCAGGGGGCCGGTGATGCGCAAGGTCAGGCCGAACGGCTCGGCGAGCGCGGCCCAGGCGCCGCCGGCCTCGGACAGCGCCTCGACCGATCCGCGGGCGGCGAGCACCGAGAGATCCAGCGCGAGGTCGGGGCGGCCCGGCGCGACCTCGACGCTGGCCCGGCCGAGCCGGGCGGCGTCGCCGCGGATCCGGTCGAGCAGCGCGCCCGTGGCGGAGCGGCGGCGATCCTCGTCCTGGCGACGGTCGAGCTTGCGGCGGAGATAAGCGCGGCCGTTCGGCGCCGTGGGCCGGGAGGCGGCGGGGGACGCGGGCGGGGTCCCGGGCGGGCTCCCGGGCGGGGTCCCGGGCGGGGTCCCGGGCTGGGTCGAGATCAGGAGACGGATCTGGTACTCGGCGGCGCCGCGGATCCGGAGGAAAGCGGCTTTCAGCGCGTCGGCGCGGTCCGGGTCGCCCGCGAGCCCGGCGGCGGTCTCCTCCGGCGTGCGGGTCGCGGCGCCGAAGCGCAGCGGCAGGACGTCGATGACCGCGGCCAGACGGCAGAGCGCGTCATGATGCGCCTTGGCGAGCCGGCCCGCCTGGTCGGGGTCCTCGCCGATCGGCCCCGCGGCGGGGTCGCTCTCGGTCAACCCCGCCGGCGCGGTGGCGAGCAGCGCCAGACCGCCCGCGGGCGCGAGCGCGACCGGGTCGCCGCCCGTGAGCGCGGCGCGAGCGCGGTCGGCGTCGCGGGGATCGATCAGGCCGTGCGGCATCCAGAGCATGGCTGGGCGGTCTCCGGTCTTCACGTTCTCGGTCGGCGCGTCCGTCTCAGGCGGCGCCGGCGATGGGTTGGTCGGCGTCGCTCTTGGCGGCGTCGCCCTCACGGCGGAGGACGGCGAGGATCGGCGGCGCGTCGGCGGACGCGCCGGCGGAGACGAGCGCCTGGCGGGCCTCGGCGACGCGGCGGAGCAGCGTCTGCGCTTCGCCGAGCGTCCGGGTCAAGGCGGCCGAGGCCGCGCCCGCGACATCCGGATGAGCGCGCTTCACCGCGGCGCGGTAGGCCGCGCGCACCGCATCCACGCCCTCCGACGCGCGGACGCCCAGGGTCTGCTCGGCGGCGGAGACGGCGGCCGGGTCGGGACGGTCGAAGGCGATGCTGGCGAAGGAGCTGGCGGGCGCCGGGCCGATCATGCGGATCGCGAGCGCGCCCTCCCACTCCGCGTCGAAGCCCTCGAGCGCGGCCTCGAGCGCGGCGTCGCCGCCGCGACCGGTCAGCGCGACCACGTTCAGGATGGTCTCATCGTCGCCCTCCGGCAGACGGGCGAGGTCGACGGCGGCGGGCGCGAGGTCGAGCGCGTAGCGCGCCGCGAGGCGGGCGCGCTCGGCCTCGGAGGCCTCCTGCAGGATCCGCCCGGCGCCCGCGCGGTCGCCATCGGAGGCCGCCGCTCGCGCCGCGCCCCAAGCGGGATAGCGGGAGAGGCGCTGCAGCATCGCCTTCACCGGCGCTTTGATCAGGAGCTGGTGCTGCTCGAGATCGCCGTATTCGGACAGGCCCTCGGACAGCATCGAAGCGTTTGCGGCGAGGAAGCCCTGGAGCGCGCCGAAATCGGCCAGATCCGCGCCCGGCGCGGCCGGCAGGAGCGGCGCGACGGCGTGGGCGGCCTCGAGCGCGGCCTGGGTCTCGACCAAGGCTTTGCCGATCGCCTTGCGGGTCCGCCAGAAGCCGCCCTTGGCGGTCGGCAGGGCGAGCGCGGCGAGGCCGCGGGCGACCGCGATGTGGGCGTCGGAGCGCTCCAGCGCGGCCGAGGCCGCCACAGCGTCGGTTTCCGCCGTCACCGCCAGAAGGGTCAGGGCCGTCATATCGATCTCCTCACACCTGAATCGCGCGCGTTAGGATCGCGCACGTTAGAATCGCGGACGGTTGGGTCGCGCGCCTCGACCGCCTCGCGTCCGGCGCCCATGGACATCCGCTCGAGCGGGCGGGCCGCCGCCGGCGCGCGCCCGGAAGCCGTCCGGCTCGCCGACAGCTCGGCCGCGGCCGCGTCGAAATCATCCGGGACCGCCCTCGGCGGGGCGTCCGCATTCGCCCCGGCCTCGATCCAACGCCGGATCGCGCTCCGTCCGGCGATCTCGCACAGCGCCTTCAGGTCCGCGCCGACCCACCCTTCGAGGCTTTCGGCGACGCGGTCGAGCGCGACGTCGTCGGCGCGCGGCAGATCGGCGGCGTGGATCGCCAGGATCTCGGCCCGCGCGGCGGCGTCGGGCGCGCCGATCTCGAGCGTCAGGTCGAAGCGGCCCGGGCGCAGCAGCGCCGGGTCCACCGCGCTCGGGCGGTTGGTGGCGGCCAGAAGCGTCACGCCGCGCAGTTCGTCCACGCCGTCGATCTCCGTCAACAATTGCGCCGTCACCCGGCCGATCGCGCCATGGTCCGACTCGCCTCGGACGGGAGCCAGCGCGTCGATCTCGTCGAAAAAGAGGATGCACGGCGCCGAGGCTCGGGCTTTGCGGAACAGCTCGCGGACGCCGCGCTCGGCGTCGCCCAGGAAACGGGAGAGCAGCTCCGCGCCGCGGACGGGGATGAAGTTCACGCCGGCCTCGTGGGCGAGGGCGCGGGCGAGATGGGTCTTGCCGGTTCCGGGCGGCCCCGCGAGCAGAACGCCCTTGGCGGGCTTGAGGCCGATGGCGCGGTAGGCGGCCTCGTGACGGAGCGGCCAGATCACGGCCTCGACGAGCGCGCGCTTGGCCTCGGCGGCGCCGCCGACGTCGGACCAGCGCGTCTCGGGCGTCTCGATCGCGACCTCGCGGAGCGCGGACGGGCCGACGGTTTTGAGCGCGGCGTCGAAGTCTTCGGGTTCGACGGCGACGTTGTCGGGTGCGGCGTCTTCGCCCAGACGGCGGAGCGCGGCGAGGCCGGCTTCGCGGGCGAGCGCGGCGAGATCGGCGCCGACATAGCCATGGGCCGCGGCGGCGACCGCGTCGATCTCGACGCGGTCGGACAGCGGCATGCGCTCGGCGTGGACGCGCAGGATCGCGGCGCGGCCGGCGCGGTCGGGCGGCGAGAAGGCGATCTCACGATCGAAGCGGCCCGGGCGGCGGAGCGCGGGGTCGAGCGCGTCGGGCAGGTTGGTCGCCGCCATCACGATCACCCGGCCGCGGGCGGAGAGGCCGTCCATCAGGCCGAGGAGCTGGGCGACGACGCGGCGCTCGAGCTGGCGATCCTCGGCCATGTTGGCGCGCTTCGGCGCGATGGCGTCGATCTCGTCGATGAAGATGACGCTCGGCGCCTTGGCTTCGGCGGATTTGAACAGCTCGCGGAGCCGGCTTTCGCTGTCGCCGTAGTGCTTCGAGACGATCTCGGGGCCGGTGAGCTGGAAGAAGGCGGCTTCGGTCTCCTCGGCGACGGCGCGGGCGAGCAGGGTTTTGCCGCAGCCGGGCGGGCCGGAGAACAGCACGCCCTTCGGCGCGTCGACGCCGAGGCGCTGGAACAGGTCGGGCCGGCGGAGCGGCAGCTCGACCATCTCGCGGACCTGGGCGAGTTCGCGGTCGAGGCCGGCGATCCCGGCGTAGCCGCGGGATCCGGGGCGGGCCTTGGCGGCGGTCGGGTCGGCGCGCAGGCCGAGCCGGGTGGCCGCCGTCACCAGGAGCGGGCCCTCGGGCGCGGCTTCGGCGATGATCGCCTCGATCGTGACGCCGCCGAGCAGGCGGATGCGGACCCGATCGCCGAGGGCGGCGGGGGTGTCCTCCATCGCGTTCCTGATCCGGCCGGCGAGGGCCTCGGTGGCGCGCGGCGCGCCGGCGGAAAGGCTCAGGACCAGGGTCTCGGCGGGTCGGGCGGAGGCGGTCGCGACCGCGACGGGCTCGCCGAGGCCGACGCCGGCGTTGGCGCGCTGGATCTCGTCGAGCAAGATGATCGAGGCGCCGCGGCTTTGGGCGTGGGCGGGCAGCGCGCGGGCGTAGGTGGCGCGGTCGGCGCCGACGCCCGAGAGCTTGAGCAGATCGCCCGCGCGGGCGCCGAGGCGCGCCAGGTCGGCCGGGTCGAGCCGGGCCACGGCCCGATCGGCGTCGCCCGGGGCGGCGCCCGCGGCGATCAACGTGACGGCGCCCGCGGAAGCGGCGGCGCCCGGCTCGGCCCGGACGTCCGACATCAGGCGCTCCTGCGGATCCCGGCGTGAGCGCGGCCGTCCTGCTCCAGCGCGCGGGCGCGGAGACCGCGGCGGCCAAAGCGGCGGCGGGACCAGAACACGGCGACGCGGGCGTCCTCGACGACGCGACGGCGGGCGACCCGACGGGTCGGTTTTCGAGCGGCGATGATCTTCATGGGGTTGAGCGTCCCTTGCCTGTATTGCGGCCTTTGGTTTTTCGGCCGTTTTTGTTTGGTCTCTGCAGTCGGGTCGTCGCGCCGGTTCGCCCGGTCTTTTTTGGTTTTTTTGTCGTTTGGTCGTCGGGTCGTTCGTTCAGGCCCGCCTCAGCCGGCGCGGCCCTGCCTCTGGATGTCGCGGAGCCGGGTGAGGAGCTTCAGCTCCGCCTCCTCATATTCCTCCTCCGAGATCTCGCCGGCGTCGAGCATTTGCTCGAGGACCAGGATCTGACGCTTGATCTCGGCGGGGTCGTTCATCTGCTCGAGCGCGTGGTCGTGGATCTTCCGTCCGATCCACAGCGCGGTGTGGAGCGGGGCCGTGATCGGCAGGGTCAGAAGCGTTGAGAGCAGGCCCATGGCGGGCTCCTTCGATGGGGCGGGGTTCAGCCCGCGAGGGCGGCGGGCTCGACCGCGTTGGGGGCGGCCCAGGCGAGCTGGAGCGAGACGAAGCTGTAGGCCGGGCCTGGCCCGACGATCTTCACCGTCAGGCGCCCCGGCGCCTCGGCCTCGACGGCCTCGAGCGCGGCGACGAGATCGGCCTGGGCGACGCGGTCGAGCAGGGCGTCGGCCTTCAGGACCATCATCTCATCCTCCGGCGCGCCGAAGGCGAGCGAGCGGGTCAGCGGTTCGAGGCGCTCGATCAGGCGGTGGCGCTCCTCGGTGCGCTTGGTCTCGAGCGCGGCGTCGACCTTCCGGCCGAGCTCGATGCGCTGGTAATGGGTCTCGGTCGCGGAGCGGGCGGCGAGGGCCTTGTAGGCGCTTTGCAGCTCGGGCCGGGCGGCCACGACCTCGCGCATCGCGGTCTCGCGGTCCCAGGAGACCTTGATCCCGCACTCGACGGCGCCGGCCAAATCGTCGAGGGCGGCCAACAGGGGATCCTCGTTGGCGGCGATGGTGGCGCGGATGCGGTCGACCTCCGCCGTGATCAGGCCGAAGCGCATCGGCAGAACGTCGGCGCGGGCCATCAGGGTCTCGAGCGCCTTGGCGTGGCCGAGCATGTTGCGCCGCGTGGAGAGCACCTCGTCGACGTCGATCGGGCTCGCGATGACGGTGAGCGGGCCGCACGCGACCAGAAAGGGCTCGTCGCCGGGGGCGGAGACCGGCTTGAACGCCAGATCGAGATCGGCGCCGGCGCGGGCGACGGCGTAGATGTAGACGTTGCCCTCCGCGCCGGGTTCGACGGCCTGGACGGCGGGCGGGGTCGCGGTGTCGGTCTCGATCTCGGTATTGGCGGTCATCGGCGGCCTCAGAAGCGTTGATCGTAGGCGGGCGGCCGCTGCGCGTCGGCGCGGCGCGGGATGCGGATCTCGAGGATGCCGTTGATCAGGCGGGTCTCCGCCCGCTCGCGGACGGCGTCCTCGTCGATGTCGGCGGGCAGCCGCGCCTCGCCGCGGAACTTGCGCGCGCCGGCGGTCTCGATCGCGAGCATCGGGCCCTCGGCGCGGAGCACGACGTCGTCCGGCGCGACGCCCGGCAGTTCGACCACGGCGACCCAGGCGTCCGCCTCGTCATAGACGTCGAGGACGGCTTCGCGCACGCGCTCCGGCGCGGGGCCCTGCGCGACGCTTTCGCCGCGGTCCTTCAATTCAAAATCGTTCGCTCCGGAGGCGTCGTCCTGGTCGGGGCGGATCGGACGGGCGCGCACGCCCCAGGAGGCGGTCACGCCGCCTTTCGCCACCGCGTCGCCGTCGCGGGCGCGTTTCTCCAACTCGCCGGCCAGGGTGTGGAGCGCGCCCGCGAGGCCGCCCGCCACGCCTTGCGCGGCGGTCTGCACGCTGTCGAACAACCCGCTCAGGCGCTGGCCGATTTCGTCGACGGCGGCCTGGCCCGTCAGGGTGTCGGCGCCCGAGCCGCCGGCGCCGGACGTCTCCGCGCCCGCGCTCGACCCGGCCGTTTTGTCGGCGTCGGAGGCGTCCGTTTGGTCGTCACGCGTATCGGTCATGTCGGCTCTCCTTCGCTCAGACGCCGAGCTGCTGCAGGCGCTTTTCGAGGATCGCGAGGCGGCCGCGCAGCTCGCGGTTCTCCTGGGTCAGAACGGCGAGGCGGGCAGGGTCGACGGTCTCGATCGGCGCCGCGATCGGCGGGGCCGGCGGCTCCAGCCGCGGCGCGCCTTCGGCGCTTTCGAGCGACCCGTGGTGGAAGCCGGCGCCGCCGGTCAGCGAGGGATCGTGGGCCCACCAGTCGATGCCCATCTCGATCGCCTTATCGACCGTGGTGATCAGCAGCCGGAGCTTGACGCTCAGCAGCTCGATGCCGACCAGCGAGACCGTGACGTCGCCCGCGATCACGACGCCCTTGTCGAGCACCCGCTCGAGCACGTCGGCCAGGCTGTCGCTGTGGATCGGGCTGTGGATGGCGTGGGACATTGGGTCCTCTCACGCCGGCGCGGGTCAGGCGACGGCGTCGTTCTCGAAACGGGAATGCTTGCGCAGACGCCGGTAGCCGGTCAGGCCGCCCTCTGCGTCCAGCTCGTACTGGTAGGTGGTCAGCAGGTCGTCGTCGCCGAGGCGGGCCTTGCTCTCGAGCACGTCGACCTCGACGATCCAGCCGTCCTCGCGCTTTTCGCACCGAACGATGCTGTCGAAGGCCTGGCCGGTCATCTCGTCGGAGAGCTCGCGGGCGAGGCGGGTGACGTCGCGCAGATTCATCGGATGGTCCTTTCGTCAGGAGCTGTGCGCCGCGCGGTCGTCAGCCGCCTGGAGCATCTGGTTGAGAAGCCGCACGCGGGCGGCGAGCACGTCGAGCTGGCGCTCCGCCTTCAGACGGCGCTGGTTGATCATGCCGAGGTCGCGCTCGATGCGGTCGCGCTCGTATTCGAGGCGGACCAGTTCCGCGGCGATCTCGGGCCGGGTCCGAGGCTTTCGCCGCGCGAGCGAGCTCGGACGGGTCGGCACATGGGGCATGGTGCGCTTCATGCGGCTTTCTCCGTCGGCGGCGCCGGGCAATGCTCGCGGATCGCGGCGCGCAGGCGCTCGAAGAACTTGCTGCGGGCGTCGGCGACCGAGGCGACGTCGTCGCGATCGGAGGGCGCGCGGGACTCGAGCGCGTCGAAGCAGAGCTGGACGAAACGCTCGTCGGCGCAGTTCGGGCGCAGGCCCTGGTCGGCGGCGATGCGGGCGATCAGGATGGCGGTGCGCATCGAGGGCGGGGCGGCGCGGCCCATCAGGACGCCGTCGGCCTGCGCAGCGGCGCGGAGCGCGCGGACCAGCATCACGATCGGCCGGCAATGCTCGGGCGCGAGGCGGGAGCGGGCGGCGACGACGCCGAGCTCCGTTTCCGCGTCGAAGTACGAGAGATCGAAGGTGATCATCCGGTCGAGGAGCGCGTCCTGCGGCGCCTTGACCGCGGCGTATTCGGCCGGGTTCGAGGTGAAGATCGCGCGGAACTCGGGATGCGCCTCGATCACCCGGCGCTCGCGGCCCGGGGTCGAGAGGACGAGCACGCCCTCTTCGAGCGCAGCGAGCAGCGGGTTGTTGGCTTCGGGCGGGGAGCGGGTGAACTCGTCATAGACGAGCGTGTAGCCCTCCTCCATCGCGACCGTGAGCGCACGGTCCTCCCAAAGCTTGGAGGTCGCGCTCTCGGTCTTCGTCACGTTGTGGATGAAGCGGTCGTGGACCCGCTTGGTGCGCTCGCCCACCGCCTCGCCCACGAGATTGGCCCCGGTGAACCAGCCGTCGCCGGCGATCGTTACGGTGGGTCGATCCAGAGCGGCCGCGAGCTGCATCGCGAGGGTCGTCTTGCCGGCGCCCGCGGGACCGCGGAAATGCACGGCGACCCCGGCGCGCAGATAGGCCAGCGCCCGGCTCTCGATCGAAGCGATCGCGGCGTCGCGGAACAGATCCGCACGGGGCTTCAGCCAGCGCGCATCGGCGCGGAGGCCTTCGGCTTGCGGCTTTTCGGCGGCGCTCATGGGTTCGAAGCCTCTTCGCTCTCGGTCGGTGCGGCGCGAGGACGCGCCTTCTCGCCATAAGCGTTAACGAGCGAGGCTTTCCCAAGTGTAAACGCCCGGGAGGAAGATTTGGAATTTGGTGGGGATTGGGGCGCGCGCGCCGCGGCGTCAGGGCGCGGCGATATCGAACAGCCGCGCAAGGGCGGTCCGATAGTCGTCCACCATGCCGAGCGCCTCGTCGAGATAGGCCTCCCAGCGCGCTTCGAGATCGGCGTCGGGGTTCGAGGGCTCGGCGATTGCGAGCGGCGTCGGGTCGTGGGCGGCGAGGGCGGCGCGGACGGCGTCCGCCGTCTCGGCGACGAAGGCCGCGTCGCAGCGGCGCAGGGCGCCCTCGCCCATCGGGCGACGGCCTCGCACGGCGGCGGCGATGCGTCGGTCGCTGGTCAGGATCAGATCCAGCTCATGCCAGAACGGCGCGTCGCGCCCGTCGCGGGTGTCGGCGGCGGCGACGACGACGCCCTCGACACGGAGCGGCCGGAGGCCGTGGCGCGGCAGGAGCAGGGTGCGAAAAGGATCGCTCGGCGACGCCGTCTCGTCGCACGGTCCGCCCCGAACCGGGACGTGGTCCGGCGCGACGAGGATCTGCACGGAGAAGCTCACGACGCTCAGCCTTTCTTGGCGCTCGCGTCCGCGCTTTTGGCGGAGCCGGCGCCCTTGTCGGCGGATTGGGCGAAGGCGATCCAGCCTTCGAGATCGAGCAGCGCGCCGATTTCGCCGAGCTTTTCGCGGAGCGTCGCGGCGTCGGCGGCGGCGAGTTCTTCGAGGTTGGCGACGCCCGCCTCGCTCAGCATCCATTCGAGGCCCGGACCGGCGCCCGGCAGGCCGGCGAGGTCCACGACGACCTGGGGCTTCGCGGCGCGGCGCGCGCGGGGCTTTTTCGGCGCGACGCGCTTTGGCGTGGCGGGTTTCGAGGCGGCGGGTTTGGAGGCGACCTGCTCGGGCTCGGCGGGCTTCGTGGCGACGCGCTTCGCGCGGGCCGGCTTTTCCACGGTGGCGTCGACCGCGGCCTCGGCCGGCTTGGCGGCGGCGCGCTTGCGGCGGCGCGGCGGCGCCGTCGTCTCGGCTTGCGCCTCGGATTGAGCGTTGGCCGCGTCCGCCTTGGCTTTGGCGCTTGCGGCGCGGGAACGGCGCTTTGCGGGCGCCCGACGCTGGGCGGCCGGCTCCGGAGCGGGCTCGGCCTCCGGAGCGGCATCCTGCGCAGGCTCAGCAAGGTTGTCGACGGCTTCGTCCACCGAGGCGTCCGTCTCCGGCGCGGTTCCGGCGGCCTCTTCCGCGAAAGCGCGGGCCGCGGCGGACGCGGACAGCGTCTCCTCCATCGCGCGACCGACGGTCTCAACAGCGGCGGTCGCGGTCTCGAACGCCGTCTCGACCAGATCGGCGGCGGCCTCGACGCCCGCATCCACGGCCGCGCCGCCGCGGCCCGGTCGGCGACGCGCCGCCCTCAGCTCCGCCAGCTTGGCGCGCGCTTCGCGGCGAACCTCTTGGACGCGAGACTTGTAAGAGGGGGCGTTGCTCATGGCGTCGGACCGCTCGTAAATAAAAAACCCACAAACGAATGCGCGGCGGCGGTCTGGACGCGTCGGCCCGCACCGCCGCCGAACAATTAGGCGGCCTGCGGATCGACCGTAAGGCCGATGGCCTCGGCGTATTTCAGCCAGGTCTCGACCGACGCGATGACCGCGCGAGCCTCGATCGCGATCAGCTCGATGCCGACCAGCGCGACGCGCACGAACGCGTCGATGACGACGCCTTTGTCCAGGATGCGGTCGACGACCTCGGCGAGGCTGCTCGACGCAACGCTTTTCTCAATAGCCATGGGGTTTTCCTCAGAGCAGGGGCTGTTCACTCGCCGCGACAAATCCGCCGACGGCGTGCATGACCCTGCGTCGTGATCGTTAAGAAGTTGCTGAAGCTTGCGGCGAAAACACGCTGGATAATGAAGATTTTACTCTTTTTTTCGGCGCGAACAGACCGGTATTCGGGCGGCGCGCCGTATTTGTGAAAACGCGATTAACGCAATTCGTCCGTTGTTTGCTCTCCGTTAAGGGCCCGCGTGCGATGCGACGCTCCGACGCATTCGTTCGGAGCCGACCATGGGCCTGTCCCTCGCATCCCTCATCGACGAAACGACGCCCGAGACGGCGTCGCCGGCCCTCCTCGAGGATGGGTTAGGGCTGTCCGCCGCCGATACGGTGGCGCGGGGCGCGCGCATCATCGCCATCGGACCCGCGGCCTGGGAGCGGATCCGCGCGGCGCAGGCGCGGCTGGCGCGGGCGATCGCGGAACGGCGCGTCGTCTATGGCGTGACGACCGGTTTCGGGCCGCTCGCCGATCGGCTGGTGCGGCCCGAGGATGTCGAGACGCTGCAGCGGAACCTAATCTACCACCTCGCCACCGGCGTCGGAGCGCCGCTGTCCTGGGAAGCGGCGCGCGCCACCGCGCTGGCGCGGCTCTGCTCCATCGCGCAGGGCTGGTCGGGGGCTTCGGACCCGATGGTCGAGGCCCTGGTCGCGCTGTTGAACTCCGACCTCGCGCCCTGGATCCCGGAGAAGGGCACGGTCGGGGCGAGCGGCGATCTGACGCCGCTCTCTCATCTTGCGCTGGCGCTTATGGGCGAGGGCGCGTTCATCGATCGCGCCGGGAACCGGATCGAGGGCGGCGCCGGGCTCGCGCGGATCGGCGTTCCGCCGTTGACGCTCGCCGCGCGCGACGGGCTCGCGCTGGTGAACGGCACGGCGGCGATGACCGGGATCGCGGTGCTGAACGGCGCGCGCGCGGCGGCGCTGCTGGAGTGGGCCGAAGCGCTGACCGGCCTGCATGCGGAGCTCTTGCGCGGGCGCTCAGAGGCTTGGGACCCGGCGCTCTCGGCGGCGCGGCCGCATCCTGGGCAGGTCGCGGCGTCCGATCGGCTGCGCGCGCGGATCGAGGGCGCGCCTCGGATCGACGCGACGCGGGCGGCCGAGCGGATTCTGCCGCAAAGCGGCGACGCTCCGCCGCAAGACGCCACGCCGCTTCAAGACCCCTATTCGATCCGCTGCGCGCCGCAGATCCTCGGCGCCGCGCGGGACGCGCTCTCGTGGCATGACGCGGTGATCGAGCGGGAACTGAACAGCGCGTCGGACAATCCGATCTTCGCCGAGGACGCGGCGATCGCAGTCCATGGCGGCAACTTCATGGGGTGCCATGCGGCGCTGGCGTCGGACGCGCTCAAGAATGCGGTCGTGCTGACGGCGGTGCTTTCGGAGCGCCAGATCGCGCGACTGACGGACGAGAAGCGCAATGGCGGGCTGCCGCCCTTCCTCAATCGCGGGCGCGTCGGGCTGGAGAGCGGCCTGATGGGCGCGCAGGTGACGGCCAGCGCCCTGGTCGCGGAAATGCGGGCCTTCGGCGGGCCGGCCTCGACGCAGTCGATCTCGACCAACGGCGCGAACCAAGACGTCGTCAGCCTCGGCACGATCGCGGCGCGCGGCTGCGCGGACATCCTCGAGGACGCGGCCCGCGTGCTGGCGATCCAGGCCATCGCCGTCGCGCAGGGCGCCGATATCGTCGGGCGCGAGGCGCTGTCGCCCGCCGGCGGCGCGCTCGCCGAGCGCATCCGAAGCGTCGTGGCCCCTTTGACGTCCGATCGTCCACTCCACGCGGACATTGAGCGGCTTTCACAGGAAATTGTAGAACAAACCGCCGGACAAGACTGCGAATTCTACAAAAATCCGACCCACGCCAGCCTAGGGAAGAATTCACACCAGGCTCGATGACAAAACTTTCGAAAAAGCCGCCTCTTGGTAACCGCTTGTTTGGGCCTTTGGCCGATCTTGGGCGGAGCCGCAGCGAGACTTCGCGCCATTTGGGCAAAGACCCGCTGATGCATAGGTATTCGCCAGAATTACCAACAAAAGGAGCTTCGATCTGAGATGGACGAACTCGGAACTTTGAAGAAGCACGCCGGACGCTACGAGTTTTCCTTTCCGGAGCTCGAGCTGTGCGTGCGCGGCCCCTACGCCGAGTGGGTGCTGCAGGCGGCCGCCGAAATCATGGCCAAAGCGGAAAAGCTGCGCAGCGAAGGCCATCTCGACGAGCTCGAGATGCTGAAGGAGTTCGGCGAGGCCTCCGAGGTCGACGTCGACGCCGCGCAATTCGAGGCGAACGCCCGCTTCGAAGCGCTGCCGCAATGCGTCGTGTCGCTTGGAAGCCTCGACTACCGCTGGGTCGCCGGCGGCCAAGAAGACGACGCGGCGCCGATGACGCGCATCGTCGACATGTCCCTCACCCGCAACGACACCTTCCTCCGCGACGAACCGCAGGCCTGAGCGCCGCACGTCCGAAGCCATCAAAAGACGGAGATCTGAACCATGGAAATCATCCCGTTCGGCGCCAACGACATCGACAACATCCTGCAGCGTGAGCCCCACCGGGCCGAGGCGCTGCCGTTCGGCGCGATCCTGCTGAGCCGTCAGGGCAAGATCCTGAAGTACAACGCCGCCGAGGGCCTGATCGCCGGCCGCAGCGCCGGCGACGTCATGGGCAAGGACTTCTTCAACCAGATCGCCCCGTGCGCCAAAGGCAAGCGGTTCCACGGCGAGTTCTTGAAGTTCGCCCAGACCGGCCAGGTCAACACGATGTTCGACTACACCTTCGAGTACAAGATGAAGCCGGTGAAGGTGCGGATCCACATGAAGTCGAACGCTGGCGGTGAGAACTGCTGGCTGTTCATCAAGCGCGCCTAAGGTCGCCGAGAGCGCGTCGGCTCGGCCGGCGCGCCCTCAGCCCCTCCCAAGGCTCCGGCCACCGTCCGTCAAGGAGGATCCCATGAACGCCTACGATATCGGCGCGCAGCAGCCCGTCGACCATCTCGACGCCGGCGTCGAGCACATTCTGCGCCGCTCCGGCGCCCGCCCGGTCTCGTTCCGCGGCGTGCAGATCTGCTCGGCCATGAGCTACACCGTCGGCACGCCGCTCTGGTACGAGATCAACTTGTACCGTCTTCAGGATCAGAGCTTCGTCGTCGACGTCCGCATGTTCACGAAGTCGGACGAAGACAGCGACAAGTTCACCGTCCAGCACGTCGCGAGCTTCGATGAGGCGGTCAGCGCCCTGGAAGCGTACGATGCGGCCGCAGACGTCCGCGTGAACGTGGCGCTCGACGACCCGACCGCATCGCTCGCCGACCTGACCTTCCAGGCTCTGGCGGTGCGCGCGCGCGTCGAGGAGGCTCGCGCCCAGTATCGCGGCCTGGTCAGCCAGATCCTGTCGGATCTCGAGCAGGTCAGCGTCGAGGCCGCCGGCGGCCAGCGCCTGGTCAGCCACGAGATGGTGGCCTGAGCATGCTCCGACGCGCCGAGATCGACCGGCTGGTCGCATCTCTTGTCGCAGATGAAATCGGCCGCGCGCGGAAGCGTGCGGTCGATTTCGCCGTTTGGGGGGCCTGGACCCCTGAGACCACGGTCGACGAGGATGGGGTTGGCGCCGACAGCCTGACCCGGCTCGAGGTCGTGGCGCGCGTGAACGAGTTCTTTCACCTGCATGAGAGCGGCGTCGAGGACTATCTCCTGGTGCGCCGGACGCTCGGCGACTGGAGCGAGATCGTCGCCGAGGGGCTGAAACTGGCCGGCGAGCGGATCACCTTCCGCAGCTCCGGCAGCACCGGCGCGCCGAAGACGGCGACCCATTCGATGGCCGATCTGACAGCCGAGATCGATGCGGTCTGGGAGCGGATCGGCCCGCGCGGGCGGATCCTGAGCTGGACGCCGCCGCATCATATCTACGGGTTCCTGTTCACCGCTCTGCTGGCGGCTCGACGCGACCGGCCGGTGGTCGAGATGCGCGCCAAGGCGCCGTCGCTGCGCGCCGTCGCGGATGGCGATCTGCTGGTCGCGACGCCGTTTCAATGGGCGCTCTGCCTGAAGGCGGGCGGCGTGGACGCCGAGGACGTCGTCGGATTGAGCGCCGCGGCGCCGGCCTCTGAGGACATCTGGTCGGGGGCCGCCTCGGCGGGGATCCGGTTGGTCGAGATTTACGGCTCGAGCGAGACCGCGGGCGTCGGCCTGCGCGAGGCGGGCGACGCGCCGTTCGAGCTGCTGCCGCGCTGGTCGCGCGGCCCAGGGGACGCACAGCTGCGCGATGCGGGCGGGGCCCTGATCGACGCGCCGGACGCGCTCGACTGGGAGGTGGATCGACGGTTTCGCCCGGCCGGACGGCGCGACGGCGTGGTCCAGGTGGGCGGCGTGAACGTCGATCCGGCGATGGTCCGCGCCGTGCTCCAGGACATTGATTGGGTCGAAGAGGCCGCCGTGCGCCTGGACGAGAACGGCGCGGACGGCGGCCGGCTGAAAGCGTTTCTCGCAACCCGCGGCGCACCGCCTGAAGAAGAGGCGCTTCAGCGCGTCGTTCAGCATTGCGCCGAGCGACTGGAAGGGCCCGCGCGACCGGCGTCGTTCCGACTGGGGTCCGATCTCCCGCGAAACGCGATGGGCAAACTGGCCGACTGGACCTGATCACCCGGGCCTGATCACCCGGGCCTGATCACCCGGGCCTGGGCGCTGGGCTGACATCAAGCTCGGGCTCGGGCTCGGGCTCGGGCTCGGCCGCTCCTTTCCTGAGAAAACTCCAAGTTATCACACTATATTCTCATAAATTCCGCCCGTTTCAGAACGATCTCATCGGAGAGTCTTTTCGAGTTTGTTTTTGTTTTCGCGAGAAGCTCCGGGCGCGATCCGGTTTTTCCGCACTCCTCTGCGAGAGTTCTTAACGTGTCTGGTTTGAAGCAAGCGCTCGCGGCCTTCGGGCGACGCCTCAGTACGCTGTTGGGCGCGCAAATCTATCTCGCGGTCGCGGCGCCGTCGCTTTGCGCGATCCTCCTGGCGGCGCCGATGGCGCTCAGCCTGCGGGGGGACTACGATCGGGCCGACGCGCTGCTGACGGCCAGCGCCGCGATGGAGACCGCGGCGCGGCTCAGCCACTCGATGCAGGGGGAGCGCGCGTTGGCGAGCGGTCTGCTGAGCGGCGGCGATTTTGAAGAGGCGCTGGCGGAGCAACGAGCCGCGACGGACGCCGCGCTCGCCGCGTTTCGGGCCCGGATCGACGCGTCGACGGCCTCCGGCGCGGCGCTATCGGATTGGAGAGAAGGCGTCGCCGAGACCTTGGCGGGTCTGCCGGCGCTTCGCGACGCGGTCGTTCAGGGCGGGATCGACGCGCCCGCCGCGCAGGCGCGCTACACCGCGATCAGCCGCTCTCTGATCGACGGCGGAGATCTGGTGGTCGGTCTCGGCGCCCGCGCCGATCTCGCGACGGATCTCCAAGCGCTCTCGCACCTGCGCCTCGCAATCGATTTTGCGGATCTGGAACGGGCCGACGGGGCGATCGGGTTCTCGCGCGGGGGCTTCAACGCGGCGCTCTACAGCCGTCTGGAGAGCCGCGCCGCGATGCGGGCGGAGCTGTTCCGCAAGTTCGGCGCGATCGCCGAGGCGGGCGAGGCGGCGCGCCTCGACGCGGTTCTCGCCGGAGAAAGCGCGGAGCGGCTCGGCGCGCTCCGCAAAATGGCGAAGAGCAATGTGACGGGCTTCGGCTCGCTGTCGGTCGACGAGACGGCCTGGTTCGTCGCCGCGGGCGCTTTCATCGACGAGCTGGTCGCGCTCGAGGCGCGCCTTGGCGCGCGGGTGATCGCTGCGGCGGAGGCCAATCTCGCGCGGGCGTCGACCGCCTTTTGGGCGCTCATGACGGGCCTCACGGTCGCCTTCCTGCTCACCGGGGCGGCGTGCTGGTTCGTGCTGCGGCGCCTGCAGATCGATATGCGCGGGATCTCGACGGCGGTGCGACGGATCGCCGCCGGCGCCGCGGCGGTGACCGTGCCGGCGACCGGACGCGGCGACGCGCTCGGCGCGATCGCGCGCTCGGTCGAACAGATCGCCTCCTCCGGCGCGGAGATGCGACGGGTCCGCGGCACGGTCGACGCGTTCAGCGGCGGCGTGGTCATCTTCGACGCGGCGGGCTCGGTGGCCTATGCGAACGAGCGGTTCGTCTCGATGAAGCAGCCGGAGATCGAGGGGACGGATCCGCTGTCGACCGCGACGCTCTGGTTCGAGCAAATGCGCAGCCCGCTGCAGGCGGCGCTCGGTTGCGAGATGGGCGCGATCGAGACCAAGGGCGGCTTCCGGTTCGAGGCGTTCGACCGGATCTTCGCGGGCTCGGCCCTGCCGATCGTGAACGACGAGGGAGAGCGGATCGGCGCCTCGCTTCTGATGTATGAGATCACGCTCGAGAACCGGGTCGAGGATCAGATCGATCAGCTGATCAACGAGTTCGCAGAGGGCAACCTTTATTATCGCGTGACCGCTCTCGACGAAGACGGGGCGGTCCGGAACAAGTTTCTGGCCAAGATCTCCAAGAGCCTGAACGGGCTGCTGAACGACATCGCAGGCTTGTTCGGCGACCTCGAAGGCGCGATCTCCGCCATGTCGGCGGGCGATCTGACCTTCAAGGTGGAAGGCGGGTACAAGGGCGATTTCGCCTCGCTCGCCGAGAACCTGAACAGCTCGATGGCCCATATCAGCCAGGTGATCCGGGACATCAACGGCGTCACGGAGGATCTGCGGACCGCGGTGGCGGAGATCGCCGCCGACGCTCAAGAACTGGCGCAGGGCGCGGACAGCCAGCGGGCGGCGCTGGCCGACACGATGGGGTCGGTCGAGCAGATCAACGCGATCGTCGAGACCAACGTCTCGAATGTGCGCGAAGCCGGCGGGGTGGCGGCGGACGCGCGCTCCCGCGCGATGCGCGGCGGCGCCGTCGCGAGCGAGGCGGTGGCGGCGATGGGCCGGATCGAATCAAGCTCTCAGCAGATCTCCGAGATCGTCAATGTGATCGACGCGATCGCGTTCCAGACGAACCTATTGGCGTTGAACGCCGCGGTCGAGGCGGCGCGCGCCGGCGAGGCGGGCAAGGGCTTCTCGGTCGTGGCGTCCGAGGTGCGGGCGCTCGCCCAGCGCTCGGCCGACGCCGCGCACGACATCAAGGGATTGATCGAGGCGAGCGCCGGGCATGTCTCGGACGGGGTGCGGCTGGTCGACCAGACCGGCGGATCGCTCAGCGAGATCGCCGAGGCGATCGAGGCGCTCTCGGGCACGATGGAGACGATCTCGGGGTCGGCGGAGGCGCAGGTCGACGGGCTCGGTCAGATCACCCAGGCGATCCAACGCACGGAGCGCATCACGGGCGACAACGCCAAAGCCGCTGAAGAGAGCGCAGTCCGGGCCAACCAGCTCGAGGCCTCCGCGGGCCGACTGGCTGAGCTGTCGGGATACTTCATGATCGCCGACGACCCGGACAGGGTCTCGTCTGAAGCCGCTTAGGCGAAAAACGGTCCACGATTCCGCCAACGCTCTCGTCCCTCAATAAACTATTGAACAGCATTCGATTTTCCCGCACGTTCCCGACCGGGGAATGAGAATAGCGGGAGGGGATTGTGGATAACTTCACCCCTGGCTCCGAACGTATGTTTCATCGTTGCGTCGACGCGGCGCTCGCGGAGCGCGCCGGCGCCAGTCGTCGAACCGAGGTCGCGGACCTGCGTCCACCGCGGAGACCGAGGCGTGGCCGCGGCTTGATGACGGTGGCCAAGCCCGTCGCGCTGACGCTCATGTTCGGGCTCTCGTCATGCGCCCTCGAAAGCCCCTCGCCCGAGGCGGACCTCAGCGCCTCCGAGCGGATCGAGATGGCGATCCGGACCGAGCTGGTCTCGGCGGCGCGGGCGCAGATCGGGCGCACCGTGATCTATGACGGCCAGTATGAAGAGCTGTCCTATCCGATGGGCGATCTGGACCGGAGCCGCGGGGTCTGCACCGACGTGGTGGTGCGCGCCTATCGCGATGCGGCGGGGATCGACCTGCAGCAATTGGTGCATGAGGACATGGCGCGGGCGTTCACGGATTATCCGCAGAAATGGGGACGGTCCGCGCCCGATCCGAACATCGATCATCGCCGGGTGCTGAACCTCGAGACCTTCCTCGATCGCTCCGGAGCGCGGCTGCCGTTGCCGGCGGATCCGAGCGCGCTCAAGCCGGGGGATCTGCTGACCTGGCGGATCAGCGGATCTGAGCCGCATATCGGGGTGGTCTCGGACCGCAAGGACCCGGCGACGGGTCGGCCGCTGATCATCCACAACTTCGCCAAGGGGGCTGTTGAGGAAGATTTCCTGTGGGCGCCGGGCTTGGTCGGGCGCTTCCGACCGGACGCGGCCGCGCTGGTCGCCGCGACTTCTCAATTCAACCGATCAACGCCGTAACAAAAGGCCGCCCGCCACGCGCCGGATTGGCGCGCCGCCTGCAAGACGCTACCGCTGACGTCTGCAGCGCGCCCTGGCGGAGAGGCCGAACGTGACAGCCGCGATCCCTGAGACTGCGTTCGCGTGGGTGACGCTGTGCGTGCTCGCGATGGTTTTCGCCGGGTTCGTGCTCGAGATCTTCCCGCCTTACGTCACCGCGGTCTGCGGCGTGGCGCTGCTGCTCGCGCTCGGGCCGCTCGCGCCCGAGGATATGCTGTCGGTGCTGTCGAACTCGGCGCCCGCGACCATCGCCGCGATGTTCGTGATCAGCGGCGCGCTGGCGCGGACGGGCGCACTCGACCTGTTCAGCAGGACCTTGCGACGACAGGCGAGCACGAGCCCGACCCTGACGATCGGGGCGCTGATCGTCGGCGCCATGGTCCTGTCGGGCTTCGTGAACAACACGCCGGTGGCGATGGTGCTGATCCCGATCACGGTCAGCCTGGCGGGCGCGCTCCGCACCTCGCCCTCGCGACTGCTGATCCCGCTCTCCTACGCCACGATCCTCGGCGGCGTGTGCACGCTGGTCGGCACCTCGACGAACCTGCTGGTGGACGGGGTCGCGCGCGAAGCCGGCATGGCGCCGTTCGGGATGTTCGAGATCACGCCGATCGGCATCACCGTGGCGCTCGCAGGGGCGGCGTATATGGCGCTGTTCGCACCGGTACTGCTGCCAAAACGGGATTCGCTCGCCGACGACGTGGCGAAGCGCGGCGGGGCGCGGTTCGTGATCGAGGCGCTGATCGGGCGGAAGTCGCCGCTGATCGGGTTGACGCTCTCCGAAAGCAAGCTGTTCGCCGACAACAGCATTCGCGTGATCGACGTGCTGAGGGGCGACGAGTCCCTGCGACGGCGGCTGGCGGATGTCGAGCTGGCGGAGGGCGACCGGATCGTGCTCCGGACCGACGTCTCCGACCTCAACGCGCTGCTCGAGGAGGGGATGCTGGACCTCCGAGACGACGCGCTCGAGGCGGTCCAGGCGCGGCGGTCCACCTTGATCGAGGCGCTGGTCGCGCCAGGCAGCCTCGCGCTCGGCAAGCAACTGCTCCGGATGCGGCTGCGGCGGCGCTACGGCGTCTATCCGCTCGCGGCGCATCGACGCGGGGTGAACCTCGCGGCGCGGTTCGAGATCACGCCGCTCGACGTTGGCGACACCGTGCTGTTCGAGGGCGCGCCCGAGGACATCAAGCGCATGATGGACGATCTGAGGCTGGTCGCGCTGTCGGAGGCGCCGGATCGGAGCTTCCGGCCGCATAAGGCGCCGATCGCGCTGGCGGCGCTGATCGGGATCGTCCTGCTGTCGAGCCTGAACGTCGCGCCGATCATGACGCTTGCGGTGATCGGCGTCGCCATCGTGCTGGCGACCCGCTGCGTGGACCCGGACGAGGCGATCGAGTCGATCGACGGGTCGCTGATGCTGCTGATCTATTCGATGCTCGCGATCGGCGCGGCGATGCAGAGCAGCGGGGCGGCGCAGATGATCGTCGAGACGCTGCGGCCGCTGTTCGACATGCTTCCCACCCTCGCGCTCCTGTTCGCGATCTATCTGCTGTGCTCGATCCTGACGGAGCTTGTGACGAACAATGCGGTGGCGGTGGTGATGGCGCCGATCGTGATCGAGCTCGGCGTCGGCCTCGGCATCGATCCCCGGCCCCTGCTGCTGCTCGTGATGATCGGCGCCAGCGCCAGCTTCGCGACCCCGATCGGCTATCAGACGAACACGCTGGTCTATGGCGCGGGCGGCTACCGCTTCACGGATTTCCTCCGAATGGGCGGGCCGCTCAACCTGTTGGTCGGGCTGGTGGCGAGCACGACGGTCTGGATTCTGTACGATCTTTAGAGACCCCGGCGCCGTCTTCGGATCGCGCTCTTAGCCGGACCTTAAGCCATTTTTCCTAAAACTGAAGGCGACGCCGTGCGGCCTTCGTCGCCGGCGCATCCGCACGCCGTGACGAATGGTGGCCATGTCGATCTCGTTCACTCACACGAAATCGATCGATTCCTCCGAGATCCGCAATCCGCGGGTCCTCGAGCTGTATGGTCTGTGGAACTCGCACCGCCGCGACGGGCGGCCGCCGCGCGCCGCGAGCCTGCTGCCGGAGGCGCTCGCGCTCTGCGGCGGCGACCTGCTCCAGGTCGAGCTGGTCGATGGGATCGACCTGGTTTATCGGCGCTACGGGGCCAATCTGATCGCCGAGGAGGGCCGGGACCTCACCGGCGAGCGGGCGAGCGCGTTCGATGGGGCGCTGCGCCGGTTTCTGCGCGACTGGTACATGCGGGCGCTCGAAGATCAGGACGCGATCTACACGGTCCACCGGGCCGAGAGCGGAACGCGCTCGCTCAGCTGGGAGCGGCTGCTTCTGCCGCTCGAAGGCGACAACGGCGCGGTGGATCAGGTTCTCGTGCTCTGCCTGCCGATGCTGATGCGGCTCGAGCTGCTCAGCGGCGTGATCGAGAGCTCGCATTGCGGCGTGATGGCGCTCGAGGCGATCCGAAACGCGCGCGGGCGGGTCATCGATTTTCAGATCGTGCTGGCGAACCCGCAGGCGGACGAGATTCTCGGCGAAGCGCGCGGGGCGCTGGTGGACCAGCGGCTGCTGAAGAGGTTTCCGGAGAGCCGGGAAAGCGGTCTGTTCCACTCGTTCGTCGCGATCGCGGAAGGCAGCCCGACGCTGGACTTGGTCTATCAGCGCGCGGAGCGCTGGCTGCGGATCTCCGCGGCGCGCACAGGGTTGGGGGTCACCCTCACCATGACGGACGTGACGTCGCTCAAGGAGCAGAACGCGGAGCTCGAAGCCCAGAAGCAGGAACTGGAGCGGGAGATCGCGCTCAGGACCGAGGCGGAGTACGAGTTGGTGCGGCTGGCGACGCTCGACGCGCTGACCGGGCTGCCGAACCGTCGCCATTTCTTCGACCGGGCGGAGCGCGAGCTGCTCCGCGCGGGGCGGTCAGGCGCGCCGCTCAGCCTGCTTTATATGGATGTCGACCACTTCAAGCAGGTGAACGACAGCTACGGGCATGCGGGCGGAGACGCCGTTTTGCAGATGGTCGCCGAGGCGCTCGGGGAGGCGGTGCGGCCTTACGATCTGGTCGGGCGGCTCGGCGGCGAGGAGTTCGCGATCCTGCTGCCCCAGGCCGACGCGGAGACCTCTCGGATGGTCGCGGAGCGGGTGCGGGGGGCGGTCGCGGCCGGAAGGCTCACGCATACGGACGGCCGCGAAATTCGGGTCACGATCTCGGGCGGCGCCGCGACGGCGCGGGCGGGCGAGACGCTCGAGCAGCTCGTCGCCCGCGCCGACGCCGCGCTTTACGAGGCGAAGCGCGCGGGGCGCGACCAGGTCAAGGACGCCGCCTGAGGAGGCGACGTCCGTCGCACGTTTGCGCGCTCGGGCGGTCGGTCAGCCCCAGGCGGCCTCAACCGCGTCCTCGAGCGTCTTCAGGCCCGGCGTCTTCGAGGAGACGAGCACCGCCATGTTGCCCGGCAGATGCTCGTTGCGCATCATCTTGGTGTGGGCCCTCGGAATGTCCTTGAACTCGAAAAGCTCCGACATGCAGGGGTCGAGACGGCGCTCGACCATCAGCTGGTTGGCCTGGCTCGCCTGCATCAGGTTGGCGAAGTGCGAGCCCTGGACCCGCTTCTGGTGCATCCAGAGATAACGGGCGTCCATCGTCAGATTGAAGCCGGTGGTCCCGGCGCAGATCACCACCATGCCGCCGCGCTTCACGATGAAGGTCGAGACCGGCATCGTCGCCTCGCCCGGATGCTCGAACACGATGTCGACGTTGTTGCCCTTGCCGGTGATCTCCCAGATCGCCTTGCCGAACTTCCGGACCTCGCCGAACCAGGTCTTGTACTCCTCCGAGTTCACCGTCGGCAGCTGGCCCCAGCAGTTGAAGTCCTTGCGGTTCAGGACGCCCTTGGCGCCGAGGCCGAGAACGAAGTCGCGCTTGGTCTCGTCGGAGATGACGCCGATGGCGTTGGCGCCGGCGGTGTTGATCAGCTGGATGGCGTAAGAGCCGAGGCCGCCCGAGGCGCCCCAGACCAGCACGTTCTGGCCCGGCCGCAGGATGTGCGGGCGGTGGCCGAACAGCATCCGATAGGCGGTGGCGAGGGTCAGCGTGTAGCAGGCGGATTCCTCCCAGGAGAGGTGCCGCGGGCGATGCATCAGCTGACGCGCCTGGACGCAGGTGAACTGCGCGAAGGAACCGTCCGGGGTCTCGTAGCCCCAGATCCGCTGGGTGGTCGAGTACATCGGGTCGCCGCCGTTGCACTCCTCGTCGTCGCCGTCGTCCTGGTTGCAGTGGATCACGACCTCGTCGCCCACCTTCCAACGGGTGACCTTCGAGCCGACCTTCCAGACGATGCCGGAGGCGTCGGAGCCTGCGATGTGGAACGGCGCGCCGTGGACGTCGAAGGGCGAGATCGGCTCGCCCAGACCCGCCCAGACGCCGTTGTAGTTCACGCCCGCCGCCATCACGAGGACCAGGACCTCGTGGCTGTCCGGCTCCGGCGTGTCGACGGTCTCGAGCAGCATCGACTGCTCCGGAGGGCCATGGCGTTCTCGGCGGATCGCCCAGGCGTACATCTGCTTCGGAACATGGCCGAGGGGCGGGATCTCGCCGACCTCGTATAGGTCCTTCGCCGGAGCGTCGTAGGACGCCGCGGGCGCGTTAACGTCGAGGGCCGCCATCGGTCTCTCCTGTCCGCGTGTTCGCATCTGCGAGACCTCTAAACGCAATGAACTTGCGTATGCAAGCGTCAAGTTAAAACATTCTGGCGCTATCTCAATTGATCGAGGCGACTAGGCCCCTGCGCGCGATGCATGTGCGACTTTTGCCGCGCCGCAATGCGAGCGATGGCCGGCTTCGGCGCTACGGTCGCGTGGGTGGGGGGTCCGCGGCGGGTTCAGATCCGTCCGACGCTCCCGATGCAGGCGACGCGGCGCCGCCGACCCGCCCTACCGGTCGCCAGATACTCGCCAGCTGGTTGAACGCATAGGGGAAAAAGAAGGCGGCGGCGATCAGCGGGAACAGAAACGTGTCGGAGATCATCTTCCCGACGCCCTTTTCACCCGCCGCCAGGCTTTCGAGGATCCAAAGGCCGAACGCGCTGAAATACGCGGCGAAACTGACGGCGCCGATGGCTCCAGCCATACGGCTGAAGCTGACCTTGCCCTCGCCCGCGCCGCCCGGCTCACAGGGCTCTCGCAATATCCCGCCCGCGTCGGAGGACCGGCCGAAAAGGATCGCCGATGCGACCGTTGCGAGGCCGATCACGAGAACGATGATGTACAGGACCGAGGGTCCGGCGCAGCAGCCCGTCTGGTCCTCGGTCATGTGAGAACGCCGCCAAATCGGAGGAAGTCGCCGA
>JBCBRF010000026.1:0-28331 GCA_039819865.1 Pseudomonadota bacterium
CGAGGTGGGCAAGCCCGCCCGCGCGCGCTCAGCCGCCGTCGCGCCAGAGCGTGCGATAAAGGTCGAAGCGGCGATCCTTCAGGTTGCGCACGGCGCCGCGGCTGCGGGCCCATGACAGATCCTCGAGATCGAGATCCGCGACGGCCACCATCTCGACGTTCTCGGACGCCTCGGCCGCGATGCCGTCGCGGGCGAAGGGATAGTCGCAAGGCGTCAGGATCGCGCTTTGGGCGTATTGGATGTCCATGTTCTCGACATTCGGCAGGTTGCCGACATTGCCCGAGAGCACGACGTAGCACTGGTTCTCGATGGCGCGGGCGGCGGAGCAGTAGCGGACGCGGAGATAGCCCTGGCGGGTGTCCGTGCAGAACGGCACGAACAGGAGCTTGGCGCCCTGATCGGCCAGCCGACGGGCCAGCTCCGGGAATTCGCTGTCATAGCAGATCAAGACGCCGATCGGGCCGCAGTCGGTCTGGATCGCGTTGATCTCGTCGCCGCCCTGGATGCCCCACCAGTGCCGCTCGTCGGGCGTCGGGTGGAGCTTCTCCTGGGCGTGGACCGAGCCGTCGCGGAGGAAGACGTAGGCGATGTTGTGGATGTCGCCGTCCGGCATCTTGGTCGGATGCGAGCCGCCGATGATGTTGATGTTGTAACTGATCGCCATTTGATTGAGGCGCTCGACGAAGACGTCTTTGTGCTCGGTCAGCCGATCGATCGCCTGCTCGGGGGTGAGCTTGGTCTTCTCCATCGCCAGCAGTTGCAGCGTAAAAAGCTCCGGGAACACCACGAAGTCCGAGCGGTAATCGGAGGCGACGTCGACGAAGTACTCGACGGTCTGGAAGAAGGACTCGAGGCTTTGCTGCGCGCGGGCCTGGAGCTGCACGCTGGTCACGCGGACGATGGCCGGGTCGCGCCGCGAGATCGGCTGCTTCTGCAGCGACGGGTCGAAATAGGGGTTGCGGCGCACCATCAACGCGGCGAGGCCCGCGCTCTCGTGGTCGCTCGGCAGGTAGTCATGCAGGATTCGCATCGGCTCGAAGCCCGCGCGGAGTTGGAACAGCGCGACCGGGTCCCGGACGCGTCGGGCCTTCACCGCCTCCAGATAGTCTTCGGGGCTTTCGAACTGCTTCTTGCGCTTGGCGTAGCCGGGCAGGCGGCCGCCGAAGACGACGCCTTTGAGGGCGAAATCCTCCGCCAGGCGGTTGCGCGCGTCGTAAAGGCGCTGGCCGATGCGCAGGCGACGGCGCTCCGGATCGACGCAGACCTCCATGCCGTAGAGCCAGTCGCCGTCGGGGTCGTGGCGCGAGGCGTAGCCGCCGCCGGTGATCGCGGACCAGGTGTGGTCGGACAGCGCATGGGTCTCGGCGATCCGAAAGGAGGCGGAGAAGCCGACGATCTCGCCGTCCATCTCGACCACGAGCTGCCCCTCCGGAAAGCTCGCGCGCTGGCCGCGGAGCATGCCGGGGGTGTAAGCGCCCATGCCGGGGTAGACCCGCTTGACGAGCGCGATGATCGCGTCGATGTCGCGCTCCTCGGCGAGGCGGGTCTGAATGAGCGGCTTTTCCGAGGCTGAGGCCATCAGCGGTGCCTCCTTTCAACTTTCTTGCGTCTGTTCCGAGAGCCGCCGTCGGATCGGCTATCGACAGATAGCGCGAGGCGGGGGGCGGCGAAAACTCGGGCGCGCCGGTCGGGCGTCGGCGCGCCTGGGCGTCTCAACCGATCGCCTTGATGCGGTGCCCGCCCGACTTTTCGTCGCGCTCTAGGGAGAGGAGACCGCGCTTCGCGGCGTCCTCCAGCAAGTCTCCGAAACTCCGATAGCCGTGATAGGTCTCGTCGAAACCGGGTTCGCGCCGCTTCAGGGTCTGCTTGACCATCGAACCCCAGATCGGCGCGTCGTCGCCGCGCTCGTTCAGCAGGTCCTCGGCGGTGGCGACGACCTTGCCGAGGCCCTCGAGGCGCTTTTCCTCGGCCGGATCGACGGCGGCCGTCTTGGGCGTTCGGTCGGCCTTTGCGGGCTTGGCGCGCGACCTCTTTTGGGTTCGGCGGATGAGGTCATCGTAATAGATGAACTCGTCGCAGTTCGAGGTCAGCAGCTCGGATGTCGAGTTCTTGACGCCCATGCCGATCACAGTGCGGTTGTTCTCGCGCAGTTTGCTGACGAGCGGCGAGAAGTCGCTGTCGCCGGAAATGATCACGAAGCAGTCGACGTGAGGCTTCGTGTAGCACAGGTCGAGCGCGTCCACGACCATGCGGATGTCGGCGGAGTTCTTGCCGGACATACGGACATGCGGGATGTCGATCAGTTCAAAGGCCGCCTCGTGCATCGGACCTTTGAAGTCTTTGTAGCGTATCCAGTCGCAGTAGGCCTTCTTCACGACGATGTCGCCCTTCAGGAGCAGGCGCTCCAGGACTTTGTGGACGTCGAAGGCGGCGTAGTCGCTTTCGCGTACCCCGATCGCGACATTCTCGAAGTCGCAGAACAGGGCCATGTTTTGAATAGTGGATCTCACAGGATTCTTTCGGTGGAGCGTGTTAGGAGTGTGGAGTCGATCGGTCGGACCCTATGCGCGCTGTCGGTTCGGGAGAAGCGGGAAGACCTTCGACCACCTCGGAAGACCTTTCGGCGGGGCCTCGGTCAGCCCGGCGAGCGCGGCATGCGAGATTTCGTGTTATAGTGGAAACGCCGGAGCGAGTCGGATTGCATTGGTGCTTCTCGGCGAATCCCGCTAAGAGTGCCGCGTCTGGCCTCGATCCGGAGGCTATGGCGCACTTAAGTTGGGATACAGAATGGCTACAGGAACCGTGAAGTGGTTCGACCGCACCAAGGGCTATGGATTCATCCAGCCCGATGACAACAGCAAGGACGTGTTCGTGCACATTTCCGCCGTCGAACGCGCGGGGCACGACGACTTGCGTGACGGTCAGAAGGTCGAGTTCGAACTGCAGACCGGTCGGAACGGAAAGGCTTCCGCCGAAAATCTCGTGATCGGCGACTGAGGCCTCCGGGCGCTCCGAATAGACGATCCGATGCGAAAGCCCGCGGCTCGCCGCGGGCTTTCTTGTTTCTATACAGGACTTAGGCGCTCGCTTCGGCTTTCGGGCCGCGGTTCGGGCGACGACGTCGGCGCGCGCCGGCCTGGCCCGGCCCGTCCTGCGCGCGGCCGCCGTCGTTCGGACGCGGGGCGGCGTTGCGCGGGCCCGGCCGACCGCTCGGCTCGGACGGACGGCTGCGGCCGTCGGGGCTGGAGCGCGGCTTAGAAGAGCCGGCGGGCTTTTGTCCGGAGGGTTTGGATCCGCCTGGTTTCGCGCTGCGCTGGCCTGCGCCGCGAGGGCCTGCTCCGCGCTGACCTGCGCCGCCGGCCCTCGATTTTCCAGGCTTCGGCGCCGGACGCGGGCGAAGCGCCCAGTCGGGACGCGGGGCGCCGTCCGCCGAGGCGATCTCGATCCGCATCAGACGCTCGATGTC
This sequence comes from Pseudomonadota bacterium, assembly GCA_039819865.1. Lineage (GTDB taxonomy): Bacteria > Pseudomonadota > Alphaproteobacteria > Rhodobacterales > Rhodobacteraceae > JBCBRF01. Next base: position 3,467 of record JBCBRF010000026.1, read on the forward strand.
GCGGAGCAGGATCGCCTCCTCCGGCGCGCAGAAAGCGATGGCGGCGCCGTCGGCGCCGGCGCGGGCGGTCCGGCCGATGCGGTGGACGTAATTGTCCGGCGTGTCCGGCAGCTCATAGTTGAACACCGCCGCGACGCCGGGAATGTCGATGCCGCGGGCCGCCACGTCGGTCGCCACCAGCACCCGGATCTCGCCGCTGCGGAAGCCCGCAATGGCGCGGTCGCGCTGGTTCTGGCTCTTGTTGCCGTGGATCGAGGCGGCGGCGAACCCGTCGGCCGCCAACCGCTTCGACAGCCGCTCCGCACCCCTCTTGGTGCGGGCGAAGACCAGCGCGCGCTCCTTGCGGAGCGCGTCCAGCCGCGTGATCAGCGCGGCGGGCTTGTCGGCGCTCTCGAGGAACAGCACGGACTGCTCGATCTTGTCGGCCGCCTTGCCCGGCGGCGTCGCCTCGACGCGGACAGGGTCGGAAAGGTAGGCGCCCCCCAGCTCCTCGATGTTCTTCGGCATGGTGGCCGAGAACAGCATGGTGTGCCGCGGCGTCCCCAGCAGCTTGGCGATCCGCCGCAGCGCGTGGATAAAGCCGAGGTCCAGCATCTGATCCGCCTCGTCGAGGACCAGAACGCGGGCGCGGTCGAGCGCGACGGCGCGGCGCTCGACCAGATCGAGCAGGCGGCCGGGCGTCGCGACCAGGATGTCGGTCCCGCGCTCGAGCGCGCGGACCTGGTTGTTGATCGAGGCGCCGCCGACCACGACGACGACGCGGATTTTTGCGCCGCCTGCGAAGGCGCGGAGATTGTCGGCGATCTGGTTCGCGAGCTCCCGCGTCGGGGCGAGGATCAGCGACCGCGCGGCGCGCGGCTCCGGGCGTTCGCGCGCTTCGAGCAGGCCTTGGATCAGCGGCAGGCCGAAAGCGGCGGTCTTGCCGGTGCCGGTCTGGGCGAGGCCGAGCACGTCGCGACCCTCGAGCGCGAGCGGGATCGCCTGGCGCTGAATCGGGGTCGGGGCGTCGAAGCCCAGGTCGGCGATGGTCTTGAGCAGGGTCGGATGGAGCCCGAGGGCTTCGAATTCAGTCAAAGAGTTCAGTCTTTCAGAGCGCGTCGCTTCTATCGTCCGCCCTCGATGTCGAGGCGACGTTGGTCTGGGGCGACCGCGTTGGAGGGAAGCTGGCGCTCTGAACCGCACTGGCCCCGCGCCGAAACATGTCGCGCGTGGTTCCCAGCGGGCCTGCGCGTCGAGAGGTGAGGTCGCGTCTAAAGCGGGCGAAGTCAAGGCGGCGCGGCCGCGCGGGCGGTCGGGCGGCGCGCTTTCTTGGCGCGTGGGGCCGAGACGCCTGTTAAGACGGGCGGGCCGGCCCTGTCGGGCGCGGTCGACGAGAGCTTCGGAGGACAGAGAGCATGCGGGCGCTGCAACGGGACGGGTATCGGCTGCATTGGCGCGAGGACGGCGCGCCGGACGGGGCGGCGGTGCTGTTCATCAACTCGCTCGGCACCGACCTTCGGGTCTGGGATCCGCTCCTGCCTCTGCTGCCGCAGGGTCTGCGGATCTTGCGGTTCGATAAGCCGGGGCATGGCCTGTCGGACGGGTATCCGGGCGACTACTCGATGGACGCGTTGATCGACGACGCCGGCGCGGTGCTTGATGCGGCGGACGCGGATCCGACGGTGCTGGTCGGGCTGTCGATCGGCGGGATGATCGCGCAGGGGCTCGCCGCGCGCCGCCCGAAGCAGGTGCGCGCCTTCGCGCTGCTCGACACCGGGCACAAGATCGGCACGGCGGAGATGTGGAACGAGCGGATCGCCGTGGTCGAGCGAGACGGGGTCGAGCCGCTGGCGGACGCGATCATGGAGCGCTGGTTCTCGGCCGATTTCCGGGCGCGGGCGCCGGAGGTCGCGCTCTGGCGGAACATGGTGACGCGGACCACGCCGGGCGGCTATGCGGGCTGCTCGAAGGCGATCCGCGACACCGATTTCACCGAGATCGCCGCCAAACTCCGTCAGCCCGCGGTCTGCGTCGTCGGAACCGCCGACGGCTCGACGCCGCCCGCGCTGGTCAAGGAGCTCTCGGAGCTGGTGATGCAGGCCGAGTATCACGAGATCGACGGGGTCGGGCACATCCCCTGCGTCGAGGCGCCGGACCGGTTGGCGCGGATCCTCAGCCCGTTCTTGACGGCGCATGCGGTCGCTTAGGCCGCGCGCCTAAAGCATCGCGCATGCGCGCAGCGTTTGAGGGTGGATCGGCGGCTCCCTGAAGGCGGAGCCCGCGCGAAAGCAACGAACGCCCCTCGGGTTTAGCCGGCTCAGCCCATGCGATGGATCAAAGTTCGAGTAGGCTCGAACTGTCAGGCAGGCCTCTTAAAGCAACCTTTGGGAGGCCTCTATGTTTTCGCGAATTCTCGTCCCGGTCGATCTCGAGCATGCGGGTGAGCTGCAGAAGGCGCTTGAGGCGGCGGCCGATATCGCCAAGCGGTCGTCGGCGGTCGTGCGCTTCGTGACGGCTGCGGGCGCAGGGCCGAGCGCCGTCGCCGCGTCGCTCGACGAGCATCGGAGCAAGCTCGAGGCGCTGGCCCGCGACCAGGCGGAGGCGCATGGCCTCTCGACCGAATCTCGTCTCTACGAAAGCCACGACGTCGCGGCGGAGCTCGACAGCCTTCTGTTGAAGGCGATCGAGGATGCGAGCGCCGATCTGGTGGTCGCGGGCTCGCACTCGCCCAACGTGATCGATTACGTCTGGCGCGGCCACGCCGCTTCGCTCGCGACCCACGCGCCGTGCTCGGTGCTGGTCATTCGGTGACGGACGGCGTCGCTGCGTTTCGCTCTTGACCGGCGTCTTTGCGCCGTGCCGGCTTCGGCTGGTTGGAAATGCACAGCGGAGCGGGCGCATGAGGGTCGGGTTCATCGGTTTGGGCAATGTCGGCGGCAAGCTCGCGGGGAGCCTGCTCAGGAACGGGTTCGCGCTGATGGTGCGCGATCTGGACCGCGGGGCGGCCGAGAGCTTTCTCGAGCAAGGGGCGGAATGGGCGGACAGTCCGCGCCAGATGGCGGAGCGATGCGACATGGTCGTCACCTGCCTGCCGAGCCCGGCGGCCTGCTCTGCGGTGATGGAGGCGGAGGACGGGCTTCTGCGGGGGCTCGGCCCGGACAAGATTTGGGCGGAGATGTCCACCACGGACGCCGACGAGGTGCGGCGGATGGCGGGGCTGGTCGGGGCGAAGGGGGCGGCGGCGATCGACTGCCCGGTCTCGGGCGGATGCCACCGGGCGGCGACGGGCAACATCTCGATTTTCGCGGGCTGCGACCGGGACGCCTTCGAGCGGGCGCTGCCGGTGCTGACGGTGCTCGGGCGGCGGGTTTTGCACACCGGACCCGTCGGCACGGCCTCGACCCTCAAGGTGATGACCAACTACCTCGCCACCGCGAACCTGGTGTCGCTCTGCGAAGCGCTGGTGGTCTCGAAGGCGGCCGGCATGGATCTCAACACGACGTTTGAGGCCATCCGGATCTCCTCCGGCACGTCTTTCGTGCATGAGACCGAGAGCCAAGTGATCCTGAACGGATCGCGCGACATCAGCTTCACCATGGATCTGGTCGCGAAGGATATCGGGCTGTTCCAGGAAATCGCCGCAAAGGCGGGCGTGCCGCTCGAGCTGTCGCCGCTTCTGATCGAGGTTTTCGCGGACGGACGGCGGCGGTTCGGCGACCGGGAGTGGTCGCCGAACATCATCAAGCGGCTGGAGGAGGCCACCGGGCTCGAGATCCGGGCGCCGGGCTTTCCGGCGGAGATGGCGGATGACGAGCCCGAGGAGCGCGGGGCGGAGGTGGTTCCGATGGGGCGGAGCGCCCCGGTCTGACGATCCCTCGCCTTAGGCGGTCGCGGCCTGCGGCGCCGTCGTCGCTGCGCGCTGCAGGTAGAGCGCGCGGAGCGCCCAGATGTGCAGCAGAATGCCGAGCGGGGGGCCGTAGAACAGCGGGATCAGGCTCAGAGGCCAATCGTCCATCTCTGGGCCCCCGTAGAGCGCGCCCATGGTCGGCGCCAAGATTAGATCGCCGACGCCGATCGCGCACCAAAGGATCACCGCGAGACGGTAGGCCGGCCAGCGGAACAGAACCGCGAGCGCGGTCGGGACCGCGAGAACGCCAGTGAGGACGTCGCCCCAACCGGCGGCGACGGCGAACTCGCGCGACATGGCCGTTTCGGTGAAAAAGTAGGCGAACAGAAAGATGGCGCCGACCGTGCGATAGACCTGCAGGCCGATGAGCTTCGGCAGGCTGATCACGCCGAGGAGCGCCGAGACGCTCGGGGTGAAGGCGACCGCGGCGCCGATCGCGAGCGGCGGGATCACCGCCGGCCAGAACCACTCGACGCCGGGGCCGCTGATGCGGCTGTAGACAAGGACCATCGCGGCCCAAGCGAGCAGTCCGATGGACAGTCGGCGCGCGGTTCTGGGGCCGTCGCCGCCGAGGCGCCGCCCAGCCTCTTGCAGGATGTGCAGGATCGCGGCGAGCAAGACCGCGCCGCCGCCAAACGCCACGATGTAAAAGATCGCGGGGTCGAGGAAGGACATGGGAGGTTCCCTTTATATTAGTGTATATGCACTCTCTGTCGACTGAGACGACGCCCGGTCTCCAGGTTCGAGCGATCGCCGTATAGTGCATATGCACTAATCAGCGGTGGGCGCAAGGGCGGCGGTTCAAAGGGGGCGCTTGAAACGGTCTTGATCAGAGCTTTCTGGCGATGGTCTCCAGGCTCTGGCGGGCGAGGCTCCAGCCGTCCTCGCCGAGCCGGGTCTCCAGCTGGGACTGGGCTGCGCGCCAGAGCGGCATGGCGGCCGTGAAGGCGGTTCGTCCCGCATCGGTCAGGCGCACGCCGTGATTGCGGCGGCCCTCTTCGCGAGCCGTCTCGACGAGTCCCGCCTTCTCGAGGGGGCGGAGATTGCGGGTCAGGGTCGTGCGGTCCATGTCCAGTTTGTCGGCGAGGTCGGTGAGCGTGTCGGGTTCCGACAACTCGATCGCGACCAGCAGCACGAACTGGCCGAGCGTCAGTCCGACGGGGCGCAGCGCATCGTCGTAATGGCGCGTGATCCGTCGCGCGGCCGCTCGGGTCCGGAGCCCCGCACAGCGGCCCATCACGTCGCGCGCATCGTCTCTCATGCTCACGGGCGTCGCCTGCTCATGAAAGTGGTCTGCTCATGGAAGTCGCCTGCTCATGGAAGTCGCGCGCCCATCTCGGTCGCCTGCTCGCGGAAATCATCCGGCCGGATCGCCCAGAGGCGCGGGGCTCAAGCGGCGATCGCGGCTCCGGCCTCGAGCATAGCGGCGATCTCCGGCTCGCTATAGCCCGCTTCGGCGAGGATCTCGCGGGTATGCTGGCCAAGCAGCGGGGCGGGGCGGAGGACGGCGCCGGGGGTGTCGGAGAACTTGATCGGCAGGCCGATCGACGGCGTCCGGCCCGCCGCCGGATGCTCCGTCGTCGGAACCATCTCTCGCGCGCGGGCGTGCGGGTCGGCGTGCATCTCGGCGACGTCGTAGACCGGCCCCGCGGGCATGCCGCCATCGGCGAGCAGCGAGAGCCAGGCTTCGGAGGTGCGGGTGCGAAAGACCTGGTTCAGCGCCTCGGCAAGGGCCTCGCGGTGAGCCATGCGGTCGGGGTTGGTGCGGAAACGCGGATCCTCGGCGAGCGCCTCCGCCCCGATCAGGCGGAGCAGCCGCTCCCAATTGGCCTGGTTCGCCGCCCCGACCGTAATCCAACCGTCCGCGGTCTGGAAGGCTTCGTACGGCGCGTTCAGCGGGTGGGCGGAGCCCATCGGGCCGGGGGGGACGCCCGTGGCGAAGGCGATCGCGGACTGCCAGTAGGTGTGGATGATCCCGGCTTCGAACAGCGAGGTGTCGACCATCTGGCCCTCGCCGGTCGCGGCGCGGCGGTGGAGCGCGGCGCAGACGCCGAGCGCGCCGAGGACGCCGGCGGTGATGTCCGTCACGGGCGCGCCGACTTTCACCGGCGGGCGGCCCGGACCCTCGCCCGTGATCGACATCAGCCCGGACATGCCCTGCGCGATCAGGTCGAAGCCGCCGCGATCCGCGTAAGGGCCAGTACGGCCGAAGCCCGAGATCGCCACATAGATCAGGCCCGGGTTCGCTGCGCGGAGGCTTTCATAGCCGAGGCCGAGCTTCTCCATCGTGTCGGCGCGGTAGTTCTCGATCACGACGTCCGCGGTCTTCAGGAGACGCTTCAGCGCGGCGCGGCCGTGGTCGGCCTTCAGGTCTAGGCAGACGCCGCGCTTGTTGCGGTTCATCATCAGGAAGGCCGCGCTCTCGCCCTCGATCTTCGGCGGGACCATGCGGCGCGTGTCGTCGCCCGAGGGCTTCTCCACCTTCACGACGTCGGCGCCCATATCGGCGAGCATCAGGCCGCAGACCGGGCCGGCCATGATGTGGGCGAGCTCGATGACGCGGAGGCCGGCCAAGGGGCCGAATGGCGGTTGGGCGGGAGCACTTCCACCCTGTCCCTCCCCCGCGCGGCGGGAGGGGACGCTCGGAGGCGATGTCGGCGCGTCGGTCATGGCGGCTCCTCTTCGCGGGATCAGTGTCGGGGAGAGGTTTTCGAGAGACCGGGTTCGACCTCGGTTCCCGGGCCGACCCCTGCGGCGGCGGACGACGGTCGGCTCTAGCGGCCTTTCCAGTTGGGCGGGCGCTTGGCGAGGAAGGCCTCGAGCCCCTCCTTGAAATCGGCGCTCATATAGGTCTCGACCACGAAGTCCGATCCGTCCGCGCCGGGGCCGTCGACGCGCAACCGGCGGAGCCCCTCCTTGGCGGCGCGCAGGGTGAGCGGCGCGTGGCCGGCGAGCAGTTCCGCGAGCGCCGTGGCGCGGGCGCGGACCTCGTCGGCGTCGTGCAGCACCTCGGAAACCAGGCCTATGGTCCGCGCCTCCTCCGCTTCGATCAGGCGCGCGGTGAACAGGATCTCGCGCAGCCGGCCGGCGCCCATCAGCGCCGATAGACGGCTGAGGCTCGCGATCGACAGGCAGTTGCCGAGGGTGCGGGCGATCGGGAAGCCGAACTTCAGGCGCTCATCCGCGATCCGAATGTCGCAGGCCGCGGCGACGCCCGCGCCGCCGCCGGTGCAGGCGCCGGTGATGGCGGCGATGGTCGGGACCGGGCAGCGCTCGACCGCTTCGAGAACGCGGTCGATCTTCGCCTCGTAGTCGAGCGCGTCCTGAGGCTCGGCGAAGGCGCGGAACTGGGTCATGTCGGTGCCGGCGGCGAAGGCGCGGTCGCCGGCGCCCTCTAGGATCAACGCCTTCACAGAGCCGTCGGCGGGGAGGTTCGCGCAGATCTCGGCGAGCCCTTCGTACATCTCGAAGGTCAGCGCGTTGCGCTGATCCGGGCGGTTGAAGGTCAGGCGTCCGACGCCGTCCGCGACCTCGTAGAGCAAGTCCGACATTCGATGGCCTCCTTTTCCTGCGATCCCTGTGACGCGGCGCACGCCCGCCCCTTCACCCGAGCGGCGTGGATCTCTAGCGTCGACGCATCATGACGGGAGGACGCGCGATGCCGAGAGATAGCCTTTCCACATTCCAGCGAGGATTCGCTCGTGCGGCGGCGATCGTCGCTGCGCTGGCGGCGGGCGCGGCCCCGGCCGCCGCGCAAACGCTGTGCAGCGATCCGACCACCTTCTGTGGTCGACTGGTCAGTTCCGAATGCCTCGGCCGAGTGGGCGCCGGGTCTCTGCCCGCAGGCGGCGGGGAGGAGACCGCGAGCGCGGCCGGCTCCGTCGATTGCGATGCGGAGATGACGATCTATCGCGACTGCATCGCCTCGGCGGCCGAGTGCGGCTCGGGCGGCGCGGCGGCGCCCCAGGCGAGCGGCGGTTGCTCGCCGGAGGATGCGCGTCAGTTGTGGCCGGCGCTGAGCGATAGCAGTTCGGTCGAGGACCTCGAAGGCTTCGCGGAGATCTGCGCCGGTACGCCTCAGGCGCTGTTGGCGGCGAACCGGGCGGAGCGGCTGAAGGCGGAGGCCTCCTCCGGCGGCTCTTCGGGCGGCTCCTCCGGCGGTTCTTCGGGCGCCTCCTCCAGCACCGGCGCGGCGCGGGTCACGACCATTCCTGGGCGCGCGATCGCGACGCCGAGAACCAGCTTCCGGCTCACCGATCGCGCGCAGGAGATCTACAAGCTTCAGACCGACGGCTCCGTGACCGTCTGGGCGAGCAAGGACAGCAACCCGAACTTCGTTCGGTTCACGATACGACGCTCGCCGCATATCTATGTCTCGATGAAGGTCGACAAGGATCTGAACGGGCGGGTCACGCCGAAGATCGACACGACCTACGCCACGCTGACCGGCGGCAAGCCCTGCATGAACTTCCAGCTGAGCGAGAGCAGCTCGACCGGGTGCAGCGACACCGCCACGCAGGAGAAGACCACGCGGGCGACGCGAGGCGGGTTCGACGTGCTGACGCGGCGCATTCCGAAGTCGGAGCTGTCGACCTCGCCAAGCCGCGGGGCGTCCGTCGAGTTCAGCACCTGGAATGAGAATACGAAGGCGCGGCATCGGTCCTCGACGATCACGCTGCGGTACTGAGGGGCTGAGCGGCGTCACCCCGGGCGCTCGGACGCCGCGCGGAAAGGCGCGGCGTCCGGCGGGTCAGCGGTAGAAGTACTCGACCAGGAACATCGGCACCGCCGGCACGTAGGTGCAGAGCATCAGCACCGCGAGCAGCACGGCGACGAAGTAGACGTTGACCTTGCTGACCTCCCAGATGTTGGCCCGGGCGACGGCGCAGGAGGTGATCAGGACGCTCGCCACCGGCGGGGTCTGTTGCCCGATCGCGAGGTTCAGCGTCACGATCAAACCGAAATGCACCGGGTCGATCTCGGCCGCGGTGATGAGCGGGATGACGATCGGGACCACTAGGATGATCGCCGCGACCGAGTGCAGGAAGAAGCCGATCACCAGGAAGAACACGTTCAGGATCAGCAGGATCGTCCACTGGCTGTCGGTGACGCCGAGGAGCCACTGGGCGAAGTCCTGCGGATACTGCGCGCGGGTCAGGAAGCCGCCCATCAGGACGGAGGCGGCGACCAGCAGCATGACGACCGCCGTCTGCATGCCGCCGTCAAGCATGCCGCGGCGCAGCTGGCTGAGGCTGAACTCGCGATACCAGAGGCCGACCACGATCGCGGCGAGGACGGCGAGGCCCGCGGCTTCGGTGGCGGTGACGAAGCCGCCGAAGATGCCGCCGAGGATGATGACCGGCAGGGCGAACGCCGGGAGCGCGTCTACGAAGGTCTCGCGCAGGCGCTTGGTGTTGAAGGCCTCCTCGGTCGGCAGGTTGTAGCGCAGCGCGAACATGTAAGCGACGAACATCAGGCCCGCCGCGCCGAGCAGGCCGGGCACGACGCCCGCGACGAACAGCTCCTCGATCGAGGCGTTGGCGGAGGTGCCGTAGACGATCATCGGGATCGAGGGCGGGATGATGATCGCGAGGGAGGCGCTCGAGGAGGTCACCGCGGCGGAGAAGGGCGCCGAATAGCCGCGCTTCTTCATTTGCGGGATCAGGACGGAGCCAAGCGCCGCGACGTCGGCGACCGCGGATCCCGAGATTTCCGCGAAGAACAGCGAGACGCCGATATTGACCATCGCCAGGCCGCCGCGCACGAAACCGATGAGCGCGGAGACGAAGTTGATCAAGCGGTCGGTGATCCCGCCCGCGTTCATGATCGCGCCGGCGAGCACGAACATCGGGATCGCGATTAGCGAGAACTTGGTCGAGCCGTCATACATGTCGAGCGCGACGGTCACGAGGCTGCTGGGCCCCTCGGTCGCCAACAGGCCGAACACTGCGGCGACCGCGAGAGCGACCGCGATCGGCGTGTTCAACATGATCAGCGCGACCATGACGATGAAGATGATCAGGATCAGCATGTCAGCGCCCTCCGGCCGGCGTGGTGTGCGGCGGCGCGATTTCTTCGCCGTTTGGATGGGTCCGGCGGAATTCCTCGCGCGCGGCCTCGTGGGTTTCGGCGGCCTTCTCCAGCTCGGCCTCGACTTCCTCCTCGATATCGGCGTGCTCGAGCGAGATCCCCGCGGCGGTCTTCGACCAGTACTCAGGAAGGCTCAGGGCCTGGCAGAGGATGAAGAGGAGCGCGCCGATCGGGATCACCGACTGCGTGATCTGCACGGGCACCCAGTCGAGTGCGATCAGGTACACGCCGTCGAGCACGTCGAGCACCACGAAGCCCGCCCAGGCCATCAGAATGAAGAAGGCGGCGACCGTGACCTCGGCGAGCACCAGCCCGGCCATCCGGAGGTTCCGGGGCAGCGCCAGCAGAACCGAGTCGAAGCCGATATGGCGGCGCTTCAGGGCGGCGAGGGCGGAGCCGTAATAGGTGATCCAGGAGAGCTGGATCGCGGCGATCTCATCATACCAGGACAGGGAGTCGCCCAGTAGCCGGTACACGACGGCGACGATCACGACGACCGTCAACGAGATCATGAGGAAGACAGTGATCCACTCGAGGACCGTCTCCAGCAGGCGGCGGAGGGTGTCGATCATGGCGCAGGAGTTCCTGTCGGCGGCGCCGGAAAGCGGCCGAGAGATCAGCTGAGCCGAGCCGGTCTTATTCGGATCGGCTCAGCGACACGTTGTTGGAAAAGCGCGCCGCCCGCCGCCGGGCCCGAAGGCTCAGACTGCGGACGGCGTCGGTTCGATCAGCTGCCGTCGGCGAGAGACTGGACCTGCTCGACCAGCTCGGCGCCGCCATCGACAGACGAGGCGTACTCGTCGTAGATCGGCTTCGAGGCGGCGATGAAGGCGTCCTTGTCGGCCTCATTCACGTCGACGCCGGCGTCCTTGATCACCTGCAGCAGCTCGGTTTCGAGCTCAGCGGCCTTGGTGTACACGAACTCCTGGCTGGTCGCCGCGCACTCCGACAGACCGGCCTTGATGTCGTCCGGCCAACCATCCCACTGACGCTTCGAGGTCAGAATGTAGGCCGGGGTGTACACGTGGCCGGTGATCGAGAGGTACTTCTGCACCTCCTGGAACTTGGCCGATGCGATCTGGGCGTAGGGGTTCTCCTGGCCGTCGATCACGTTGGTCTTGAGCGCGGTGAAGACCTCGGAGAAGGCCATCGGGGTCGGGTTCGCGCCATAAAGCTTGAACATCTTCACCCGCCAAGCGCCTTTCGGCGTGCGGAGCTTCACGCCCTCAAGATCCTCGGGCTTGTTGATCGGCCGGGTGTTGTTGGTGATGTGGCGGAAGCCGTTCTCGAAGTAACCGATGATATAGTAGCCGTTGTCGTTGGCGGCCGCCTGGAAGGTGTCGCCGAGCGAGGCCTGGACGCGCTTCATGTGCTCGCGGTCCTTGATGATGTACGGCATCTCGAAGACGCCGAAGGTCTCGTCGACCGAAGACATCACCGAGGACGGCAGCGCGAAGGCGACCTGGCCGAGCTTCAGTTTCTGCAGCAGCTCCTGGTCCTTGCCGAGCTGGCTCGAGCCGAAGGTCTCGACCTTCGCCTTGCCGGCCATCGTGCCGTTCACGCACTCGGCGAAGTTGTTGACGCTGGCCTCGAACAGAGAGCCGGGCGCGCCGACATGGCCGAAGCGCAGGGTGACCTCGGCCGAAGCCGCGGTCGCGAACATCGCACCGACGGCGGCGCCGGCGATCAGTTTCCAAGTCTTCATTTCTTCCTCCTTATGGCGATCGATTGGGTCGATCCTTTAGGTGTCCGGTGGTCCCGGATCTCTTGTTGCGCAGCCCGCGCGAGGTGTCGGCGTGGATCGCCCACCGGACGGGGCTGCGGGGGTGGTGGCGGTTCCCGCGGCTATTCGGCCGCGAGTCGGGCGGGCTCCGCGGACAGGTGGTCCATCGCGGCCTGCACGCCGCCCGGGCGGTGGGGCACGCCGGCCGCGGTCAGACCCATCTCGACGCCCGCCAGCGTTCCGATCAACATCAAATCGTTGAAATCGCCGAGATGGCCGATGCGGAACACGCGGTCGGCGACCTTCGAGAGGCCGTTGCCGAGGGACAGGTCGTAGCGCTCCAGCGTCACGGCGCGGAAACGGTCTGCGGAATGGCCTTCGGGCGTCAGGACGGCGGTGAGAACCCCGCTCTCCTGGCCTTGGGCCGCGCACAGCACCTCGAGGCCCCAGGCGCGCACGGCGGCGCGGGTCGCGGCGGCGTGGCGGGCGTGGCGGGCGAAGACGTTGTCGAGCCCCTCTTCGTGCAGCATCGCAACGGCCTCGTTCAGGCCGTAGAGCATGTTGGTCGCGGGCGTGTAGGGGAAATAGCCCTTCTCGTTGAGCGGGATCATTTCGTCCCAGGCCCAGTAGCTCTTGAGCAGGGTCGCCGATTTCGAGACCTCGATCGCCTTCGGGCTCAGCGCGTTGAAGGACAGGCCAGGCGGCAGCATCAGCCCTTTCTGGCTGCCGGAAACCGTCACATCGACGCCCCAGGCGTCATGCTCGTACGGGATCGAGGCGAGGCCGGAGATGGTGTCGACCATCAGCAGCGCCGGATGGCCGGCCGCGTCGATGGCGCGCCGGACCGCCTGGATCGGGCTGACGGAGCCGGTCGAGGTCTCGTTGTGGACGACGCAGACCGCTTTGATGGCGCGCGCATCGTCGGCGCGGAGGCGGCTTTCGATCGCGTCCGGATCGACGCCGCCCCGCCAGTCGCCCTCGATGAACTCCGGCTCGAGGCCGAGGCGCTCGGCGAGCTTCTTCCAAAGCGTCGCGAAGTGGCCGGTCTCGTACATCAAGACGCGATCGCCCGGGCTCAGCGTGTTCACGAGCGCGGCCTCCCAGGCGCCGGTGCCGGAGGCGGGGTAGATCACCACCGGATGCCGGGTCTTGAAGATCGACTTCATTCCCTCGAGCGCGGTCGTGCCGACGGTCGCGAAGTCCGGTCCTCGATGGTCCATGACCGCATTGTCCATCGCGCGGAGGATGCGGTCGGGCGTGTTGCTCGGGCCCGGGATCTGAAGAAAGTGACGTCCGGCGCGTCTCATGTCCGCTCTCCCGCGTTCGCCGCCGTCGCCTCGATCGGCGGTTCGGCGCATCCCTGTGGTCGCTAGGCTTGAAAACCGTGCGCGACTCTGGTCTCGTTTTTTGTATTCAAAATTCTGCGTTCGAGGTTTGTCAATGCCTGATGGCGCTTTCGGAGCGAAACAGGGGGAGAGAGGCGCCGGAGACGGCGGCTCGGAGCGCTCGGATGCGCCCGCATGGGCGCGCCGTTTGTCCTCCGAACTGCGCGGGTCGGTCTCCGTCGATCCGTTCGACCGCGGCCGCTATGCTACCGACGCGTCGATCTATCAGGTGTTTCCGCGCGGCGTGGTGCTCCCCGAGACGATCGAGGATGTCGAGATCGCGCTCGCGGTCGCGCGCGAGGAGAGGATGCCGGTGCTGCCGCGCGGGGGCGGCACCTCGCAGTGCGGGCAGACGGTCAACGACGCGCTGGTGATCGACCTGTCGAAGCGGATGACCCGGATCCTGGCGCTCGACGTCGAGAGGCGGACGGCGACGGTCGAGCCGGGGATCGTGCTCGACGAGCTGAACCGGGCGCTTAAGCCGCACGGGCTCTGGTATCCGGTCGACGTCTCGACGGCCTCCCGGGCGACGATCGGCGGGATGACCGCCAACAATTCCTGCGGCAGCCGCTCGATCCGCTACGGGATGAGCCGGGACAATGTGCTGTCGATCGACGCGATCCTGGCGGACGGGGCGCGGGCGCGGTTCGAGCGGATCGATCCGGCGGCGCTCGGAAACAGCCCGCGGGACGCGCTGTTCAAACAGCTGCTGGCGCTCGGGGCGCGGGAGGCGGAGGAGATCCGGGCGCGGATCCCGACGGTCGACCGGCAGGTCGGCGGCTACAATATCGACGCGCTGACGCCGGGCGAGAGCGTCAACATGGCCGAGCTGCTGGTGGGCTCCGAGGGCACGTTGGCGTTCTCGGAGGCGATCACGCTCAAACTGTCGCCGCTGCCGGGCGCCAAGGTGATGGGGGTCTGCCACTTCCCGAGCTTCTACGAGGCGATGGACGCGGCGCAGCATCTGGTGACGCTCGACCCGACGGCGGTGGAGCTGGTGGACGCGACGCTGATCGCGCTCGCACGCGACATCTCGATCTTCCGCCCGATGATCGAACGGTTCACCCGCGGCGATCCGAAGGCTTTGCTGATCGTGGAGTTCGCTGAACCGGAGATGGCGGAGAATCTCCGCCGGCTGGCCGCGCTCCACGATCTTATGGCGACGCTCGGCTTTCGCTGGGGCGATCCGGGCAAGAAGGCAGGCGGGGTGGTCGAGGCGATCGATCCGCAGCTGCAAAAGGAGATCACCGAGGTCCGGACCCAGGGCCTCAACATCATGATGTCGATGAAGTCCGAGGGGAAACCGGTCAGCTTCATCGAGGATTGCTGCGTCCGGCTGCCGGATCTGGCCGAGTACACCGACAGGCTGATCGGGATCTTCCGCAAGCACGGCTCGGAGCCGACTTTCTATGCGCACGCCTCGGTCGGCACGCTGCATGTCCGGCCCGTGCTCAACCTGAAGGAGGAGGTCGGCGTCCGGGCGATGCGGGCGATCGCGGAGGAGACCTTCGCGATGGTGCGCGAGTACAAGGGCGCGCATTCGGGCGAGCATGGCGACGGGATCGTCCGATCGGAATTCCATGAGCCGATGTTCGGGCGGCGGATCACCGACGCGTTCGGCGCGGTGAAGCGCCTTTTCGATCCGGAGGGGCTGTTCAATCCGGGTCGCATCGTCGATCCGCCGAAAATGGACGACCGCTCGCTGTTCCGCTACGCGCCCGACTACAACGTGCCGGAGATCGAGAGCGCGTTTCGCTGGCCCGGGCATCACGGGGCCGGGCGGGGCCTGCAGGGCGCCGTCGAGATGTGCAACAACAACGGGGCCTGCCGGAAGCTCGAGGGCGGGGCGATGTGCCCGTCCTATCGGGTCACGCGGAACGAGCGGGACTTGACGCGCGGGCGCGCCAACAGCCTGCGGCTGGCGATGTCGGGGCGGCTCGGCGAAGGGGCGCTGACCTCGGACGCGATGGCGGAGACCATGAAGCTCTGCGTGTCGTGCAAGGCCTGCCGCCGCGAATGTCCGACCGGCGTCGATATGGCGAAGATGAAGATCGAGGTGCTGGCGGCGCGCGCCAAAGAGAAAGGCGCATCGCTCCGGGACCGGCTGGTCGCCTATCTGCCGCGCTACGCGCCCTATGCGCGGCTGTTCCCGGCGCTGATGAATCTGCGCGACCGCGTTCCGGGGCTCGCCGGGTTGTCGGAGCGCATGCTCGGGCTCGCGCGGGAGCGGAGCCTGCCGGTCTGGCCGGCGGACGTGTTCCATCCGATCGCGACGGCGGAGCGGGATCAGGCCGAGGTCCTGCTCTTCGCCGACACCTTCAACCGCTATTTCGAGCCCGCCAATCTGCGCGCCGCTCAGGGCGTGCTGGCGGCGGCGGGAGTCGGTCTAGCGCCTGCGGAGCCCGCGCCCGGGACCGCGTCTCGCCGGCCGCTCTGCTGCGGGCGAACCTTCTTCTCCGCCGGTCTGGTGGACGAGGCGAGGGCGGAGATGGCGCGGACGGCGGCCGCGATCCGGCCGGCGCTCGAGCGCGGGGCCTATGTGGTCGGGCTCGAGCCGTCCTGCGTGCTCTCGTTTCGGGACGAGGCGCCGCAGCTGCTCGATGACTGGGACCCGGCGCTCGGATCGCGCGTGATGCTGTTCGAAGAGTATCTCGCGATGCGGGCGTCCGACGGGCTGGCGCTCGATCTCAAGCCGGTGGCTTCGAAGGCGCTGTTGCACGGGCACTGCCATCAGAAGGCGTTCAACCAGATGGGGCCGGTGCAAAGGCTGCTTGGCATGGTTCCGGGTCTTGAAACCGAACTGATTCCCTCGTCTTGTTGCGGCATGGCGGGCGCGTTCGGATATCAGGCGGAGACGGCGGAGGTCAGCCGCGCGATGGGCGAGTTGACGCTCGCGCCAAGAGTCCGCGCGGCCGACGACGACGCGCTGATCGTCGCCGACGGGACCTCGTGCCGGCATCAGATCTCGGACCTGACGCAGCGGGAGGCGGTTCATGTCGCGCGGGTGCTCGCGACGTCGATGGGCGTGTCGGACGGCGGGGTGCGGCCATGAACCGCCCGCTCCGCGACCACGATCTGCAGGCCCCGATCGCCGTCAGGACCTTGCATGACGAGCTGGTGGACCGGCTCCGCAGCCTGATCGTCGACGGCACGCTCGCGCCCGGGACGAAGGTCAATGAACAGATGCTTTGCGATCAGTTCGGGGTCTCCCGCACGCCGCTCCGCGAGGCGTTGCGGAGCCTGGCGGGCGAAGGCCTGATCGTGCAGACGCCGCGCCGGGGCGCCATGGTCGCGCCGATCACGCGGGCGGATCTCGAGGAGGCGTTCCCGATCGTCGGCGCGCTCGAAGCGCTGGCTGGGGAGCTGGCCGCGCCGAACTTTACGGATGCGGATCTCATCGCGGCGGACGCGCTGCAGACCCGGCTCGAGGCGGCGCATGCGGACGGAGACCTGGCGGCGCATCGCGCGGCGAACGAGGCGACCCATGCGCTGATCCTCAAGGTCGCGGCCAATCCAACTTTGGAACGGCTGATCCGGGGTCTCGATGCGCGGGTGAGCCGCGCGCGGCGGATGGCCAATCTATCGGCGGAGCGCTGGGGCCAGGCGGTCACGGAGCATCGAGAGATCCTGGAGGCGATGCGGGCGCGGGACGGCGCTTGGCTCGGGGCCGCGCTGAAGCGGCACCTGGCGAACAAGCTCAGCGCGCTGCGCGACCATTTGCCGGACTGAGCGCTCGGAACGAGGCGCGGCTCTTCAGGAAATTGAACCCGGTTCCGGCGCACGCGCCGGGTTGCCAGACCTCAAAGCCAGTGGAGAGCGTCTTCGGTCTCGCGCGGAGCGGTCTCGACGGACGCCGCGGCGGCGGGAGGGGCGGCGGGAGGGGCGGCGCCAGCGGCGTCGCCTTGCGGGACGCCGCTGTCGGCGGGCTCCGCCGCGAGCGGTTGGTCATCCAACCCGGACTCGGGTTGCGGGTGAAAAGCGAAGGCGGCTTCTTCGTCGGCGGCGGTTTCGCGCGCCGCGGTCTCAGGGTCGCTATGCGCCGGCGCATTGGCGGCATCGTCTGCGTCCAACGGATGAGCCTGCGGCTGCCCGGCCTCGACGTCTTGCGTCGCGTGATGCGGGTCGTGAAGGTCGGTCGGCGGGTGATGCGCGTCGCGGTTCGGGTGGTCGTGGGTAGGGTGTTCCGCCGAGGCATGGTGCTCGGGCGGCGGGTGATCCGCGCTCTCCGCGGGTTTGTGGCTCGGCGCGTCTTCCGCCTTCTCCTCCGCCTTTGCCGCGCTCGACTCCTCGGCGTTCGGGTCGACGGCGCCGTGATGCGCCAAATGATGGACCGCAAGATGCTCCGCCGGCGCGGCGCTGGGGGCGACGGTCGGGGCGTCGATCAGTTCAGAGGGCGCGGCGCCCGCGCCACCGTCCGTGGCCTGTCGCTCCTGAGGTTTGGCGCTCAGGGCGCTTCTTTCAGCGTCGCCGGGCTGCGGTTTCTCGAACCGCGTCGTTTGCGGTTCGGGCGCAGCCCGGTTCGCTTCGGGGGCCTCTCCGTCCGCGAAGGCGCTTTCGACGGTTTCTGCGGCGCCCATCGCTGACAGATGCTCCGGCTCAGGGGGCGCCGCGTCTGAGGCGACGGCGAGCGCGATGTCGACGATGATCGCCGCCGCCGCGACCTCGAGCGCCCGGACGGTTTCGGCGTTCGCGCGTTGGGAGATCAGCTCCGCCTGCTCGGTTTGCGCGGTCTGAACGCGCCGCTTCACCTCCGCCAGGATCTGCGCCGCCTTGTCGGAAACGGCGTCCTCCGCGCGCTTGGTTTGGGCGGCCGCGCGCCGGCGCCCCGCGACGCTCTCGAGCGCGAGGCCGAGCGCTGTGGCGATCGTCCAGGCGGGCGCCAGATCGCCGCGGATCACCCGCAGGATCGGGCCGCGCCGGGTCGCCTCTTCCGCAGGCGGCGCGGCTTCGGCCGCCAGCAGCGGCGCGGCGCGGGCCAGCGCCTCGCGCAGGGTCGCGCCGGAGACGGCCAAGTCGCGGTCCGGGACAGCGGCCCAGACGCGATCGCCCAGGCGCGCAACGTGAAGAACCACCTCGTCGGCGTCCTGGTCGAACAAAACCGCCCAAGGCTCGCCCGCGTCCGTCAGGCCGACTTCTCGAAAGACGGTCGGTCGCCCTTGTCGAACGGAGCGCTCTGCGCGCGCCAGATCGAAGCGCTCGCGAAACGACCAGTCGCGAACCGCGCCGTCTGCGCCGTGAGGCGGAGCAAGGCGCAGATCGGATCGCGCCAGCCTTCGCGGGGGATCTGTCGGGCTCTGGCCCATTGGGTTTCCTCTGGGGCTTTCCTCTGGCGCTTTCCGCGCGACGACGCCCGACCTGTTCAACGGTTTCGCTCGGCGCGTCCGATTGGATCAGATTTGTCGTCAGATCTCGTCGCTTCGAGCCTCGTCGTGCTCGAGCATGCGCGATAGGCCCGGCTCCAGGTGGCGGATCACCGTTTCGGCGAATTCCCGCGGGGGCACGCAAAGCGCCTCGGCCCAGATCGGATAGATGTCCTGGGGAATGCGGCCGACGCCGTTCTCCACCTGACTGATGAAGGAGTAGTATTTCAGACCCAGGCGCTCAGCGAGATCCGCTTGGGTGAGGCCGGCGGCTTCGCGGCGCGATTTAAGCCAGGCGCCCAGATCGCGCCGCAGCTGCTTCAAATCGTCGGGACCGTCCAGCGGCCCCTCGGCGTGTCGAATGCGTTCAGCCATGCGCGGGCCTCAGCGGAGCCGGCGCGCGGAATGTCGGGTCATCACTGGTCTCGCATCTGTCCTCAGCGTCTGCGCATCGGTCTTACGCGCCGCCGCCGCTCCTGGACCAGAAATACGAGATCGAAACGAATTATCAAACGGTTCGACCGTTTCGATCGGAGCGGCCGGGAGCCCATGAAAAAGGGCCGCACGAATGCGGCCCTCGATCGTAGAGCCTGCGCCGGATCTCCCGGCCCGAGGGGGGATCGGCTTAGCTGTCGCCGCCTTCGTAAACGCCGCCCGCCTCGAGCAGATAGGCGATCACGTTTTTCCGATCGGCCTCATCCCGCAGGCCCGGGAAAGCCATCTTGTTACCCGGCATATACTTGCGCGGGTTCTCCAGATAGCCGTCGAGCGTCTCGGCGTCCCAAACGATCCCGCTTCCAGCCATGGCGTCAGAGTACCGGAAACCGTCCACCGCGCCGGCCGGACGGCCGATGATGCCGACCTGGTGCGGGCCCGCGCGGTTCTGCTCTTTGTCGATGACGTGGCAGGTCCGGCACTTGCGGTAGACTTTCGCGCCCTCGGCCGCGTCGCCGCCGAGCTCGGCGATCTGGGCCGCGTAATCGACCTCGGCGGCCGCCGAGGCGTCGGTGGCGGTTTCTTCGGCCATGGCGAAGGCGGGGGCGAACGCCAAGGCGGCCGCGATCAGAAACTTTTTCATCTTCACTCCACTTGTCCCATTTCCTCCGACGGTCCTACGCGCCGCCGTTCTTTGCGCGGGCAGAAACATAGCTCAGCTCGCCTAACCGGCCAGCATGCGCCGCGCCGGTTTCGGTCCGAACCCCGCAGCGCCCAGCTAGACCCCGCGGAGACCGGCCATCAAGGGTTTCCACGCTCGGAACGCCCCGATCCGTCGTCACAGAACCGCGATAGACCTGCGAAAGCGGGCGAGGCTGTAGCAACAGTGAGGCGTCGCCGGGTCGCACCGGCGGGCGACGATCGGCTCTCGCCTCGGTCAGGACAGGGCCTTAGCCTCCCGATCCATGCGTATGGACAAGACATCGACAGCGACCATCAAGCCGCTCTATCCGTTCTCGGCCATCGTCGGACAGGCCGAGATGAAGGCCGCGTTCCTGATCGCGGCCGTCGATCCGAGCATCGGCGGCGTGCTGGCGTTCGGCGACCGGGGAACCGGCAAGTCGACCGCGGTGAGAAGCCTTGCGGCGCTCTTGCCGCCCATCGAGTCGCGGCCGGGCTGTCCCTATAATTGCGATCCCGCGCGCGGTGCGCCGGATGTCGCGTGCTCGGCCTGCGCGGCCGGGAACCCGCCAGAGCCGGCGCTGCGTCCGACCCCGGTCGTCGATCTGCCGCTCGGCGCGACCGAGGACCGGGTGGTCGGCGCGCTCGATCTGGAGCGGGCGCTGGTCAAGGGCGAGAAGGCGTTTCAGCCGGGGTTGCTGGCGCGCGCGCATCGCGGGTTTTTGTACATCGACGAGGTCAATCTTCTCGAGGACCATCTGATCGACGTGCTGCTGGACGCGGCGGCGTCGGGCGAGAACGTGGTGGAGCGGGAGGGTCTGTCGCTCCGGCATCCCTGCCGCTTCGTGCTGGTCGGCAGCGGCAACCCGGAGGAGGGCGAGCTTCGGCCGCAGCTGCTCGACCGGTTCGGGCTGTCCGTCACGGTGCGGACGCCCGCCGCGGTCGCGGAGCGGATCGAGGTGGTGCGCCGGCGGGACGCGTTCGAGCGCGATCCCGAGGCGTTCTGCGCGGCGTGGGCCGAGGAGGATGCGGCCACCGCCGCTCGGATCGTCGCGGCGCGGGCGCTCGTCCGGGAGGTGGCGACGCCCGACGCCGCGCTCGAGGCGATCGCTCGGCTCTGCGTCGCGCTCGGGGCGGACGGGCTTCGGGGCGAGCTGACCTGCATGCGGGCGGCGCGGGCCGCGGCGGCGCTCGAGGGCCGGGTCGCGATCGATCTCGAGGATGTTCGGCGCGCCGCGGGACCCGCGCTCAGCCACCGCCTGCGCCGCGATCCGCTCGACGAGGCGGGGTCGGAGGCGCGGGTGGCGCGCGCGGTGGCCGAGGTTCTCGGAGGCGCGGAGGGCGCGCCGACGCGCGGATGAGCCCGGCGCCCGACGCCGCGGCGGAGGCGCGCTGGCGCGATGCGGAGGCGGCTGCGGCGCTGCTCGCGGTCGATCCGGTCGGGCTCGGCGGGGTTTGGCTCCGGGCGCGGGTCGGGCCGACGCGGGCGCTCTGGGTGGAGACGGCGCGCCGGCTCTGGGGCGGACCCGTGCGGCGTCTGCCGGCGACGATCGGCGCGGAGCGGCTGCTCGGGGCGCTCGATCTGGCGGCGACTCTCCGGGAGGGCGCGCCGCGGTTCTCTCGCGGGTTTCTGGCGGAGTGCGACGGGGCGCTGGCGATCGCGCCGATGGCCGAGCGGCTGGAGCCGGGGGCGGTCGGTCCGATTGCGGCGGCGCTCGATCGGGGCTCGGCGCCGGGCGCGGAGGGCTCGGTCGCCCCGGCGCGGTTCGGTCTGATCGCGCTCGACGAAGGCGAGGCTGGCGCGGGCGAGGAGGGCGAGCGGTTGGCGCCGGCGCTCTCGGAGCGGCTCGGGCTCTGGGTCGCGCTGTCGGAGTGCCCGGTTCGCTCGCAAGCGGAATGGGCGGCGAGGCCGGTCTGGTCGGCGGACCAGGTCCGCGACGCACGGGCGCGTCTGGCGTCGGTCGCCGTGTCGGCGGAGGCGCTGAGCGCGTTGATCGAAGGGGCGGCGCGGCTCGGCGCGGACGGCGCCCGGACGGATCTGTTCGCGCTCCGGGCGGCGCGCGCCTCGGCGGCGCTCGGAGGGCGGGAGGCGATCTCGGCGGAGGATTTGGCGCTCGCCGGACGACTGACGATCGGGCCGCGCGCGACCCGACTGCCCGAGCAAGAGGATAGGCTCGAGCAAGAGGATGGATCCGAGGAAGAGGCTGCGCCGGAGGAGACGCCGCCAGACGCGCCGCCGCCGGATGCGTCTTCGGACGACGCGGGTCAGGCCGAAACGGAGCCTCATGAGGTCGACGCGATGGCCGACGCCGTGATCGAAGCGGCCGCGGCGCGGCTGCCCGAGGGGCTTCTTCAAGGGCTGTCGGAGATCGCGCGCTCGCGGTCGAGCGCGCCCGCCGGCGCGTCGGGCGCGCGGCGGGCCGGACGGGGGCGCGGTCGGGCGGTCGGCGCGGTCCCGGGGCGGCCGGGCGACGGGGCGCGGCTCGATCTGTTGGCCACGCTCCGCGCGGCGGTTCCGTGGCGCATGCTCCGGGGCGGCGGGGCCGCCGCCTCCGGCGCGGGGCGCGGGCGGCTGCCGGTTCGGATGGACGATCTGCGGATCGTGCGCACCGAACAGAAGGCCGAGACCGTGATCGTGTTCGCGGTCGACGCCTCCGGATCCACCGCGCTCAACCGTCTCGGCGAAGCCAAGGGCGCGGTCGAGCTGTTGCTCGCCGAGAGTTATGCGCGGCGCGACCAGGTGGCGCTGGTCTGTTTTCGCGGGGCGCGTGCGGAGCTTGCGCTGCCGCCGACGCGCTCGCTGACGAGAGCGAAGCGGCTTTTGTCCGGTCTGCCGGGCGGGGGCGGAACGCCGCTCGCCTCGGGCGTCGATCTGGCGCGCGCCGTGGCGGAACAGGCGCGCCGCGCAGGCCGGACGCCGACGCTGGTGGTGCTGACCGACGGGCAGGCGAATGTGGCGCGGAGCGGTCTCGGCGGACGGGTGGAGGCGATGGAGGACGCGCTGAGCGCCGCGCGGGCGACGGCCGCGACCGGACTCAAGGCGCTGGTGATCGACGCTTCTCCGCGGATCCGACCGGGCGCGCCCGCCGAAGCGCTCGCGGCCGCGATGGGCGCGCGCTATCTGCCGTTGCCTCGGGCGGAGGCCCGCGCGGTCACCGCGGCGGTCCGGGCGCTCGACTGAAGCCTCGGGCCCCGGGCCATCGGCCGGGCCGCGCGCTCGCGTCGTCTGGCGTGCGCCGGCGCGACGGCTTAGCGGACGGCGAGATCGTCAAGGAGAGCGCGCGTGCTTCTGCCCACGGAACGACCGGATTTCGAGCGCGACGGGGCGGCGTGGCCGAACCGCGCGCAGAGCCGGTTCGTCCGGTCGGGCGGCCTGCGCTGGCATGTCCAGAGCTGGGAGGCGCCCGAGCCGTCGGCCCCGACCCTGCTGCTCCTGCACGGCACCGGGGCGGCGACGCACTCCTGGGCGGGGCTTGCGCCTTTGCTTGCGGAGCGCGCACGGATCGTCGCGCCGGATCTGCCGGGCCATGGCTTCACCGAGACGCCGAGCTGGCCGTCGCGGCTGTCGCTCCAGGGCATGTCGGCGGCGGTGGGCGGGCTCCTCGGGTCGCTCGGCGCGGCGCCGGATCTGGTGGTCGGGCATTCCGCCGGCGCCGCCCTCGCGATCCAGATGACGCTCGACGGGCGGATCGCGCCGCGTCGGGTCATCGGCCTGAACGCGGCGCTGCGGCCCTTCCAGGGCTTCGCCGGCGCGGTGTTTCCGCAGCTCGCCAAGCTCCTGTTCGTCAACCCGCTGGTCCCGCGCATGTTCGCCGCCGCGGCGCAGAACCCCGGTCGGGTGCGCCAGCTGCTTGAAGGGACCGGATCCGCGCCGCCGCCCGAGATCTTCGAGAACTACGCGCGGCTGTTTCGAGCGCCCGGGCATGTGGCCGGCGCGCTCGGGATGATGGCGCATTGGGATCTCGACAGGCTCCGCCGCGCCTCGGCCGGCTTCGCGGCGCCGACGAGCCTGTTCGCCGCAGCGCTCGACAAGACGATCCCGCCTTGGGACGCCGTCGACGCAGCCGGACGGTTCGCGGACGCCGAGATCGTCGAGATCCCGCGACTCGGTCATCTGGCGCATGAGGAGGATCCGGAGACGATCGCACGGCTAATCTATGATCGTATGTGAGCGTTCTTCTTCGAGACCTTTGACGACGCTCTAGACCGTTCATGCGACGTTCAACCGCGGTGATTCCACCCTGTCGCGCACGACCCACCTCTTTGTTCCCTCTGGGGAAACGATGGGAACCTGCTAAGCTGATTCCGCGCGTGGGCGCCCCGTCGGAGGGCTTGGTTTCAGACCGGCCCGGCGACGCGTGAGTCCACAAAAAGGCGCCTTTCGGCGGTCCGCGCGCGACACGCCCATCGGTTGAGCGGCCGGTGGGAGAAGAGGGAGGCGCTCATGCTTCCGCTGGGACAGGTTGCGCACGCGGAGTCCGATATCCGACCGACCGAAGTCGCGCCCAAAGCGTTGGACGAGACTGAGATTGGCGGTCTCTGGCGCAAGCGAGCGCGCTTGCAGGAGACCATCGACCGGGCGCCGCCCGAGTTGACCGAAGAGGCTTTCGCCTCGCTCGTCGAAACCATCCTCGCGCTCGATCGGCGGATCGCGCGGGCCGAGGCGGCGTCGATCGAGGATATGGCCTGCAAGATCATGGTCGCCGCTGCGGCGCTCGAGACCGACGGCGATTGCGCCGGCGCGTTCGTGCGCCTCGCCGCGCCGCGCGCCTTGCTGCATGAGGCCGAGCGCATCCTGCGGCGTCGGCGCTGAGGCCGGTCATCACGTTGGTTGCAGAGACGCGGTCGCGGTCGTCCGGTCGCGGCTGCCTTCCCCATTTTTGCGCTGCGGTTCGCGCTTTTGCGCTGCGGTTCGAGCCGAATGCGCGCGGGGGCGCATCCGCATCTTGCGTCGCCTGAGTTGACGTCGTTTAGTGTCAGCTAATGTTGACAGAACTCGAATCCGCCTCCGCGCCGTCTCGCGCGCAGCCTCGCGCCCCGGTCCGCACCGAGAGCGCGGAGGAACGCGCGCGCCGGCGGCACGCCATCGTCATCGGCTCCGGCTTCGGCGGCCTCGCATCCGCCATCCGGCTGGGCGCGCGGGGCTACCGCGTCACCGTGCTCGAACGGCTCGAGCAGCCCGGCGGCCGGGCGGCGGTGTTCCGGCAGGACGGCTTCACCTTCGACGCCGGACCGACGATCGTCACGGCGCCGTTCCTGTTCGACGAGCTCTGGGCGCTTTGCGGCCGGCGGCGAGAGGACGATG
>JBCBRF010000027.1:0-27272 GCA_039819865.1 Pseudomonadota bacterium
GTCGGGGTCGATCGGGTCGTCGGGGTCGATCGCGTCGTCGCCGTCCCCCGAGCGCGGGTCTCCCAAGCGCCCATCGCCCTGTTTGCCGACCGTTCGTTGGCCGCCCGTTCGTTGGCCGCCCGTTCGTTGGCCGTCGTCATATGCGCCGCGCCCTTCTAGAGAATCGGATAATTCCACGGCTCTCTGATACACCAATTTCCGCCCCGTTCCAAGCATGTTCGCGACAGTTCTTGATGCGTCACGAACACCCTCGGTCATCAGAGCCGCTTTGAGCGCATCGTCGATCTCGGACGGCGTCGGTGCGATCGCTTCGCCGGGACCGATCACCACGACGATCTCGCCCTTTGGCGGTCCGCTCTCCCGATACTGCGCCGCCAGCGCCGACAGCCGCCCCGTTCGCGTCTCCTCGAACGCCTTGGTCAGCTCCCGCGCCACCGCCGCCGGGCGATCGCCGAGCTCCGCCGCCATATCCTCGAGGCTCTCCGCCAGACGTCGCCCCGTCTCGAAGAACACCAGGCTGCCGGGCGCCCCGCGCCAGGCGGCGATCGCGCGCCGCCTGGCGCTCGTTTTCGGCGGCGGGAACCCGCCGAAGCTGAACCGATCGGTCGGAAGGCCCGAAACCAACAGCCCGGCCAGCAGCGCCGACGGCCCCGGCAGCGCCCGCACCGCGACGCCGCGCTCTCGAGCCTCCCGCGCCAGCCGGAACCCCGGATCCGCCACCAGCGGGGTGCCGGCGTCGCTGGCGTAGACCACCCGCTCGCCCGCCTCGAGCCGCGCCAGGATCCCCGGCAGCGCACGCGCCGAGTTATGCTCGTGATAGGCGATCAGCGGCCGCCCCCCGAGCGGAACCCCGTGCAGCTCCATCAGTTTGCGCAACGTCCGGGTGTCTTCGGCGGCCAACACGTCGGCTTCCCGCAGCGCCGCCAGCCCGCGGACCGTGATGTCGTCCGCCGCCCCGATCGGCGTCGCCAGGAAATGCAGCCCCGGCCCGAGCGCGCCGCGCCCACCCTGCGCGCGTTCGCCCGACTTTGATCCGCCCGCCATGGCGTCGCCCCGTCTCGGTGACTAAGTTTTGGGAGCCGCGCCCGAATCGCTTTCGGCCGGTTCCGACGCGGCGCCGCCGCCACAGCCGTCCGCGGACCGCGTCCCGTGGGCCACGAGGTTTAACGCCGCCGAAAGGTTTTGGCGATGTTTCGAGCCGTACGCGCCCGATCGCGTTCCTGACCCTTCTCGCGCGCCCTCGCCCGCGCGGGACCCGACGCCCGGACCCGAGGCCCGCCCTCGCCAGAGAACTGGAGACCGCCATGCTTTCGTCCGTCGCCTGCGCCGCCGGCGCGACCCGGATCGCCCGCACCGGACTGAGCCTGCTCGGCGCGGCGCTCCTCCTCGCCGCCTGCGCCGCCGGCGGCGGGAGCGGATCGCGGGTCGGCCAGACCGAAGGGGCCGGCGCCGCGCCGCGCATCGGATCGGGCGTCTTCAGCGAGCCCGCCCGCGGCGTCGCGCCGGCGATCGGCCGCGGCGTGCCGGTCGAGCCCGGCGTCGGCGCGACGGTCGCCCTGCTCGCGCCGGTGGGCGACGGCAAGCAGCCCGTCCGCGCATTGGCTCAGGGCCTCGCCAACGCGGCGCAACTCGCCCTCACCGACCGAGCCGACAGCGGACTGACCCTGCGCGTCTACGACACCAAGGGCACCCCGGAAGGCGCCGCCGCCGCCGCTCAGGCCGCCGTCGCCGACCGCGCGGCGGTGATCCTTGGCCCGCTCTACAGCGGCTCGGTGAGCGCTGCGAAGCCGATCGCGGCCAGCGCCGGCCTGACCATGATCGCCTTCTCCTCCGACAGCGCCGTCGCCGGCGGCGGGGTGTTCCTGAACAGCTTCCTGCTCGAAGGCGAGATCGACCGCGTCGTCAGCTACGCCGCGAACGGCGGCGTCCGCAATCTCGGCGCCCTCACCCGCCAGACCCAGACCGGCGACATCGCGCTCCGCGCGATCCAGGCCGCCGCCGCGCGCAACGGCGCGCAGCTCGCCGCCAGCCAGAGCTACCAGCCCGGCTACGAGGGCATCGAATCCGGGGTGCAGATCTACGCCGAGACCCACAAATCCCGCGCCGAGCTCGATCCGATCCAGGGCGTCGTCCTGGTCGATCGCGGCTGGGAGCTGCAGACCCTCGGCGCCTATCTGGCCTTCCTCGACATCACCCAGCCGGACGTCCGTTTCCTGGGCGCGAGCGGCTGGAACTCGCCCGAAACCTTGCGGGAGACCGCGCTCCGCGGCGGCTGGTTCGCGGCGCCCGATCCGCGTCTGCAAGAGGCTTTCGCCGAGCGCTACGCCGCCGCCTTCGGCGCCGCCCCGAACCCTCTCGCGGCCTTGAGCTACGACGCTGCGGCGGCGGCCGCCGTGCTGGCCGTCGAAGCCCGGGGTCGCGGCGAGCGCTTCCCGTTCTCCGTCGAGGCGATCTCGGACCCCGCCGGGTTCTCGGGCGTCTCCGGCGCGTTCCGCTTCCGCCCGGACGGTCTGAACGACCGCGGCCTCGCCATTCTCGAGGTGGCCGAAGACGGCTTCCGCGTCATCGATCCCGCACCGACCAGTTTCGCGAGCTTCTGAGGTGAGCGATAAGGCCCGCGCGTCGATCGTCGACGCGCCAAAGAACGCGCTCCCGATTGCGACCGCGTCGACCCTGTCGGAAGCCGCCGGCGCCGGCCTGGTCGCGCCAGGGGTCGAGATCTTCGACGCCGATCAGGTCGCCTCGGATCTCCGCGCCGTCCAAGGCGAGCCGCTCGACTTCGGCCCCAAGCGCCTCGCCGCCGCCGCCATCCTGAAGGAGGCGCAGCAACGGGGCCGAGCGCGCATCGAACGGGCTTTCTTCGAGGATCGACGCTCGGGCATCGGCGTCGCGCGCGCCCTCTCCTGGTTGACCGACCGGATCGTCGAGAGCGCCTTTCGCTTCGCCCAGGACGCGTTGTTCCCTTCGCTCGCCTGCTCGGAGTCCGACCGCCTCGCCGTGATCGCCGTCGGCGGCTACGGGCGCGGCGAGATGGCCCCTTTCTCCGACGTGGATCTTCTCTTCCTCACGCCTTACAAATTGTCGTCCCGCAACGAGAGCGTGATTGAGGCGACGCTCTACACGCTTTGGGACCTGCGCCTGAAGGTCGGCCACGCAACCCGCGGCGTCGAGGAGTGTCTGCGCGCCGCCCGCGGCGACATGACCATCCGCACGGCGCTGCTCGAGAACCGCCCGATCTGCGGCGACGCCGATCTGGCCATCCAACTGCGCGACCGGCTCTGGGAAGGCTTGTTCTCGACCACCGCGGAGCAATTCGTCACGGCCAAGCTCCTCGAGCGCGACGAGCGCCACCGCCGCACCGGCGGCTCCCGCTACCTGCTCGAGCCCAACGTGAAGGAAAGCAAGGGCGGGCTTCGCGACGTGCAGACCCTGCTCTGGCTCGCAAAGTACATTTACCGCGCCGAACTCTGGCGGGACCTGATCGACAAGCGCGTCTTCACCGCTGAAGAGGTGTCGCGCTGCCGCCTCGCCAAGGCGCATCTCTGGACCGTGCGGTGCGGGCTGCACTACCTCGCCGGCCGCGCGCAGGAAAAGCTGACATTCGATTACCAGGTCGATCTGGCGGAGCGCTTCGGCTACCGGGCGTCGGGCGGCCAACGACCGGTCGAGCGGTTCATGAAGCGCTATTTCATCGCCGCCAAACAGGTCGGCGATCTGACGCGGATTTTCTGCGCCGCGCTCGAGCACCAGCATCGCAAGGCGCCGCCGCTGACCGGCCTCCGCCGATACTTCATGACCACGCCGCCCGAGATCGAGCGCACGCCCTGGCTCGAGATCCGCGACGGTCGCGTAGCGGTGTCGGATCAGGCGGCGTTCGACGCCGATCCGATAAACCTGTTGAAAATCGTCGAGATCGGCGTGAGCACCAATCTGTTCGTGCACCCGGACGCGCTCCGTCTGATGGCGCGCCGCGTGCGGGAGATCGACGACGACGTCCGCGCACGCGAGGATGTCAGAGCCCTGTTCGTGAAGCTGGTCTCGGAGAGCGCAGATCCGGTGCGCGCGCTCCGCCGTCTGAGCGAAACCGGCGTGCTGCAGCGCTTGATCCCCGAGTTCCAGCGCGTCACCGGCATGATGCAGTTCAACATGTACCACCACTTCACGGTGGACGAGCATCTGATCCAGACGGTGGAGCAGCATCAGCTGCTGAAAACCGGCGCGCTCGCCGACCGCCATCCGGGCGAATCGCAATTGGTCGAGAGTGTTTCGGAGCAGCGCGTGTTGGCGGTCGCGGCGCTCCTCCACGACATCGGCAAAGGGTTGCGGGAGGACCATTCGACCGCCGGCGCGCGGCTCGCGGCCGGGATCTGCGCCGATCTCGGCATGTCGGAGGCGGAGACCCACACGATCAGCTGGCTGGTGCTCCACCATCTGGCCATGTCCGACATGGCGCAGAAGCGCGACATCTCCGACCCGCGCACCGTGCGCGCCTTCGCGGATTTGGTCCGCAGCCCGGTGCGCCTGAAGCTGCTCTACGCGCTCACGATCTGCGACATCCGCGCGGTCGGTTCCGGCGTCTGGAACAGCTGGAAGGCTCAGCTCCTGCGCCAGCTCTACAACGACGCCCGCGCCATGCTGATCGGCGAAGACCCCGCCCTCACCCGGCACGAGCGCGCCGAAGCGGCTCAGGCGGCCGCCCACGAGCGGGCCGCCGAATGGTCCGAGGAAGCCTGGGCCGCCCATGTCGCGCGTCTGCCGGCGAGCTACTGGATCGGCCTCGACGCCGAGACCCATATCGCCCACGCCCGGATGATGGCCGATCCTCAACCCGCCGCGGATTCCCTGCGTATGGACGTCCGCCAGGAGCCGGGCCGCGACGCCACCGAAGTCTCGTTCTACACCGCCGACCATCCCGGCCTGTTCGCACGCATCACCGGGGCCCTCGCCCTAGCCGGCGCCAGCGTCGTCGAGTGCCGCGCCACCACCACGCGCGACGGCATGGCGATCAACAGCTTCTGGGTGCAGGAGCCCGCCGACGACGACACCAGCGCACCCTCCGCCTACGACGACCCGGACCGGCTTTCCCGCTTGCGCGACGCGGTGAAGCTCAGCCTCGCCGGCCAGCTCGCCCCGCGCGAGGCGCTGAAGGCCCGCCGCAAGCTGAAGCCGCGCGAACGCAAGTTCGAGGTCGCCCCCTCCGTCGTCATCGACAACGCGGCCTCCGACATTCTCACCGTCGTCGAGGTGAACGGCCGCGACCGCGTCGGTCTGCTGCACGACCTGGCCCGAGCGCTTGCGGCCGAGAACGTGAACATCGTCTCCGCGATCGTCGCGACTTACGGCGAGCATGCGGTCGACGTGTTCTACGTGAAGGACGTGTTCGGCATGAAGATCGTCACCGAGTCGAAGCACCGCCGCCTGGAGGCCGCGCTCTTGACGGCGATCGAGAATTCGGCCCCCGCCTGAGTGCGATCCGGATGACCGGCGATCGGTTTTCCGTTGGATAGCACGACACGCCGACGGCTGGGCCGGGATCCGGATCCGAAGAGAAGGATGCTGGTCCGAGCGGCGCGCCGCGACGCATGCACGCCTTTTGCATCGATGCGACCGCCGCCGCAAACGGGGGCGGGCAGCGAACAAGAGGGACAGCGCGATGAGCAAGAAGGACAGCGGGGGGCCGGCCTTCCCCACGATCGACTATGATCTCCAGGGCCATGCCAGCACGATGCGCGGCATGACCAAGCGCGATCTGATGGCGGCCCACGCTCTGACCGGCCTCCTGGCCAATCCGAGCACCGTGAACCGCAAGGCGGACGCCCTGTCGGCCGACGCCTACGTCTACGCCGACGCCATGATCGTGGCGAGCAAGAAGATGGACGTCTGAGGCGTTTCTTGGTCCGGCCTAACCCGCCATTGTGGCGTAACATTCAGAATAGAGCGCGCTTTTCCGATTGAGCCGAACGGGTTTGATCGGCCGCGCGCGCTCGTTCGAGAGGGCGTCCAAGCCCTTCGACGCGCATGCGCGATCCGCAGAACGCTTCTGTCTTCGGATCGCGCCCTAACCCGGCGGCCCGTCCTTCGCACCGCGGCCGGCGGGGCTGGTCCTTGCGCGCGCCCCATATTTCATGTATCCATGAAGTATGGAAATGAATCACGCGATCGACCTGCTCGCCGCCCTCGCCCATCAGGGGCGCCTGGAGGCGTTTCGCCTCTTGATGCGGCGCGCGCCCCATGAGGTGCCGGCAGGCGAGATCGCGGAGGCGCTCGGCGTTCGAGCGACCACGCTCTCCAATCAGCTCAATCAGCTCGAGACCGTCGGCCTGATCCGCGCCCGCCGCGACGGCCGCCGCATCCTATACGCCGCCGAGATCGAGCGCGCCGGCGCGCTTCTCGGTTTTTTCGCCCGCGATTGCTGCCTCGGCCGACCCGAGATCTGCGCGCCGGCCGCGAAGGCGTTCGTTTGGGGACGAGGGGACCAGGAAAACCACCAGGAAAACCACAGGGAGGATTTGACCATGAGGCCAGGCGAAACGCGGTATCACGTGCTGTTTTTGTGCAGAGGCAACTCGGCCCGGTCGATCATGGCGGAGGCGATTCTGAACCGCCTCGCGCCGGATCGTTTCCAGGCTTACTCCGCAGGCTCCGAGCCGCGCGGCGCGCTTCATCCCGAGACGGCCCGGCTGTTGACCGTCCTGAATCACGACCCGTCCGCCTATCGATCGAAGGACTGGAGCGAGTTCGCGGGCGACGGCGCGCCCGAAATGGATTTCGTCTTCACGGTCTGCGACAAGACCGCCAACGAGGTTTGCCCGGTCTGGCCGGGTCAGCCGATGTCCGCGCATTGGGGCGTGCCGGATCCCGCGGCGGTCGAAGGCTCGGACGCGGAGGTCTCGACTGCTTTCAACGAGGCCTACCGCATGCTCTTCAACCGGCTGAGCGCCTTCTCGGCCCTTCCGATCCGCGAGCTCGACCGCGTGGCGCTGCAGAAGAAGCTCGACGAGGTCGGACGCATGACGGCGGAGGATGCGGGGCGGGACACCGTCGCCGCCGTGTAAACTCTTTCGAGCGCCTCCGCCCCGAAGACCGGCGGGGCGATCAGAACAGGCCGCGATCCGGGGCGTCGATCGCGGCCGCATTTTGGGGCGTCGGAGGACCGCCGCGTGGAAGGGCCCGCGCGGACACGGGTCCGCATGGAAATTGGGGGAGACCAACATGCAATTCGATATCGCCCGGCGCCTCGTCGCCGAGGCTTTGGGTACAGGGCTGCTGGTGGCGACGGTGGTCGGCTCCGGGATCATGGCGGAGCAGTTGACCGACGACGTCGCCCTCGCGCTCCTCGGCAACACGATACCGACCGGCGCCATCCTGGTGGTCCTGATTACGACGCTCGGCCCGATCTCGGGCGCCCATTTCAACCCGGCGGTCTCCCTGGCCTTTTCGGTGCGCGGCGATCTGCCATGGCGCGAGTTCGGCCCTTATGTTCTGGCGCAGATCCTGGGGGGCGTGCTCGGCACCTTCGTCGCGCACGGCATGTTCGACCTCGATATCGTTCAGGCCTCGGCGAAACTGCGCACCGGACCCGCGCAATGGTTCGCCGAGATCGTCGCCACTTTCGGTCTGGTCGCGGTGATCTTCCTGGGGGTCCGCTTCCGCGGCGAGGCCGTGCCCTGGCTTGTCGGCCTCTACATCACGGCCGCCTACTGGTTCACGGCCTCGACCTCCTTCGCGAACCCCGCCGTGACCATCGCCCGGAGCTTCACCGACACCTTCTCCGGCATCCTTCCGGGGCATGTGCCCGGCTTCGTGGCGGCCCAGCTCGTCGGCGCGCTGATCGCCGGCGCCGTCGTCGGCTGGCTGATCGCCCCGAACCCGGGCCGCGCCACGGCCAAAGCCGCCAAAGCTGCGGAGAGCCGCTCATGAGCCGCGACGACTTTCGGGTGGCGATCCACCACAATCCGGACTGCGGGACCTCCCGCAACGTGCTGTCGATCCTGGAGGCGGCGGGCTACCGCCCCACGGTGATCGAGTATCTCCGCGAGGGCTGGACGCGACCCCAGCTCTCGGCCCTCCTCGCCGCCGCGGGTCTGACCCCGCGCGAGGCGCTGCGCGAGACCAAAAGCCCCGCGGCGGAGATGGGGCTGATGGCGCCCGGCATCTCAGATGACACGCTGATGGCCGCCATGCTGGTCCATCCGATCCTGGTCAACCGACCGATCGTCTGCACCCGCTGGGGCGTCCGCCTCTGTCGCCCGAGCGAGCGCGTGCTCGAGCTGATCGAGCGCTGGCCTGCGGGGCCGCTCTTGAAGGAGGACGGCGAGCAGATCCTCGACGCCGAGGGCCGCCGGCCCCGGACGCGCTAAACGCAGCGACACATCGCGCGCCCGACCGCGGCCCCGATCGCGGCCTCTGGGCAACCGGGGCCGAGGGCGCTAGCGATGCGCGGGTTCCTGTCTCTCAGAGTCGATCCGCATGAGCCTCGCCCGCGCTTTTCTGACCGTCAGCGGCATGACCATGCTGTCGCGCGTTCTCGGCTTGGCGCGGGAGATCCTCATCGTCGCGTTCCTCGGCTCCTCGCCCGCGGCCCAGGCCTTCTTCGTCGCCTTCCGCTTCCCGAACCTGTTCCGCCGCTTCTTCGCCGAAGGCGCCTTCAACATGGCCTTCGTGCCGATGTTCTCGAAGCGCGTCGCCGACGATCAGGCGGCCACGCCGGACGGTTTCGAGGCCGGCGTCGCCCAGCGTTTCGGCGAGGAGGTCCAGGCGGGCCTGCTCTCGGTCCTGTTCGTCCTGGTGTTGATCGCCCAGCTTCTGATGCCCTGGCTGATGTTCGCGGTCGCCTACGGCTTCGCCGACGACCCGGACAAGATGGCGCTGACGGTCGAGCTGGCGCAGATCCAGTTCCCCTACCTGCTGTTCATGTCGCTGGTCGCGCTGTTCAGCGGCGTTCTGAACGCGCTCGGCCGCTTCGCCGTCGCCGCCGGCGCGCCGGTCCTGTTCAACATCTTCATGATCGCGGCGCTGCTGCTCGGCGCGGGTCTCGTCGAGAACGCCTGGGGCGGCGAGGACCCCGCCGCCCAAGAGCAGATCGCCCGTTATCTCGCCTGGTCGGTGTTTCTGGCGGGTCTCGCACAGCTCCTGCTGGTCCGCGCCGCCGCCCGCCGCGCAGGGATGCGCCTGCGGCTCCGCGCCCCGCGCTGGACGCCGGACATGAAGCGAATGGTCAGCCTCGGCGTCCCAGGGGCCATCGCGGGCGGCGTCACCCAGCTCAACATCCTGATCGGCACCACCATCGCGACCTTCTTCGACGGCGCCGTGGTCTGGTTGACGTTGGCCGACCGCATCTATCAGCTGCCCTTGGGCGTGATCGGCGTGGCCATGGGCGTCGCCCTGCTGCCCGAGCTCTCCCGCCGGGTGCGCGCCGAAGACGTCGCCGGCGCCCGCTCCGCGCTCGCGCGCGCCATCGAGTTCTCCATGGTGCTGACCCTGCCCGCTGCGGTCGCTCTGGTGCTGATCGGAACCGAGGTCTCCGGCCTCCTGTTCCGGATCGGCGCCTTCACCGACGACGACGTCGCCCAGACCGGCCTCGCCTTGTCGATCTTCGCCCTCGGCCTGCCCGCTTATGTCCTGATCAAGGCGCTCTCCCCCGCCTTCTTCGCCGAAGAGGACACTCGGCGGCCGCTGCGCTATGCGGCGATCTCGATGCTGGTGAACACCGCGCTCAGCATCGGCCTGGCCCCGAGCCTCGGCTGGATCGCGATCCCGATCGCCACGGCGCTCTCCGCCTGGCTGAACGCCGGCCAGCTCTGGTGGCGCCTCGCGACGGTCGGCGGCTACGCGGTCGACGCCCGCCTCGCCCGGCGCCTGATGGCCATGACCGCGGCGAGCCTCGCCATGGGCGGCGTCATCGCCGTCGCCGCCGTTTGGATGGGCCCCGAGCTGACCGCCCACGCCTATTGGCGGTTCCCGAGCGTCCTCGGCCTCGTCGCGCTCGGCCTCGGCGCCTACGCCATCTTCGCGACCGCCCTCGGCGCGGTCTCCCTCAGCGAGCTCCGCGGCGCCCTCCGACGCGGCGCCAGCTCCTGACCGGCCGCCGGAGACGCGCGCCGCGCGGTCGCTCGGCGCCCGAGATCCTCCCGAGCCGGCGAAGCGACCCCGGCGCGTCCCGGCCCTAGCGCACCACCAGGATCGGCACGCGCGCCTCGCGGATCATCTCCGAGGTCGTGCTGCCGATGACCAGGCTGCGCAGGCGGGAATGCCCGTACGCCCCCATGACCAGCAGATCGACGCCGAGGTCCGAGACCGCCTCCGGGATCGCCTTTTCCGGTAGTCCCGCGACGAGTCTCGTCTCGACCGCATGGCCGGCCGCGCGCAGCTGAGCCTCCGCGGTCGCGATCCGCGCCTGCGTCTCGACATTCGGCTCGCCCACATGGATCAGCGTCCCCTTGAGCCCCGCGCACAGCTCTGAGCCGCAGACCTCCTCGACCGCTTTCATCGACGACTGCCGGCCGTCGAACGCGATCAGAAAAGTCTCGATCGGTTTGAACGCCCGCGCCGCGATCAGCACCGGGCGCGAGGCGGCGCGGACGATCCGCTCGAGATTGGAGCCCAGATGCAGCTTGGCGAAGTCGGCCGCCTCGCCGCGCTTGCCGATCACGGTCATCCGCGCCTTCGGCTCCCGCTCGACGATCGTCTCCAGCAGATCGCCGTGGCGAAGCGTGATGTCGACCTGCGCCACGCCCGCCGCCGAAAGCGTGTCGCTCGCTTCGTCGAGATCGAGGCGCGCCTGCTGCATCAGCAGCTTCGCCCGCTCCGCATCGAGCGTTGCGAGCTGTTCCAGCAGCCGCCGTCTGGCCCCCGCGACGATGCTGCCTGAGCGATCCTCCGCGACCGCCTCCCGCCGTCCGAGGACCTGCAGAAGCTCGACCGGCGCCGCCAGCCGCCGCGCGGCCCAGCCGGCGTGCGCGACGACCGATTGCGCGTAGATCGAGCCGTCGACACAGGCCAGGATCTGGCGGCCTTCGCCCGCAATGCTCATTGAAAGCTCCTTCGCCGTTTCTCTCGCCGCGCTGCGAGCCGAGCGCTTCCGCGTCTCAGTGCGCGATCAGTTTGTCGAGCGCGCCCGGTTTGTCATGGACCGCGAGCGTGTCGACGATCGTCTCGGACGCTTCGTTGAGCCCGACCAGCGCGACCTCCGCCCCTTCGCGACGAAACTTCAGCACCGCCGTATCGAGCGCCGCGACGCTCGAGATGTCCCAGATATGCGCCTGGCTGAGATCGATCGTCACCTTGTCGAGCGCCTCGCGAAAATCGAAGGCCGCCAGGAAATCGTCCGAGGACGCGAAGAACACCTGCCCCTCGACCCGATAGGTGCGCGAGCGCCGGTCCTCCGACAGCGTCGAGGTGACCCGAAAGATCTGCGCAATCTTCGCGGCGAAGAAGATCCCGGACAGCAGCACGCCGAGGAACACGCCGATCGCGAGGTTGTGCGTGGCCACCACCCCGATCACCGTCGCCAGCATCACGATGCTGGAGCTGGTCGGATGTTCCCGCAGGTTCTTGAGCGAGCTCCAGCTGAAGGTGCCGATCGACACCATGATCATCACCGCCACCAGCGCCGCCATCGGGATCTGCCGCACGAAATCGCCGATGAACACGACCAGGATCAACAGCATGACGCCAGCCGCGAAGCAGGACAGCCGGCCCCGGCCGCCCGATTGCACATTGATGATCGACTGCCCGATCATGGCGCAGCCGGCCATCCCGCCGATGAAGCCTGTGGCGATGTTCGCGACCCCCTGACCGACGCATTCCTGATTCTTGTCGCTGTCGGTGTCCGTGAGCTCGTCCACGATCGAGGCCGTCATCAGCGATTCGAGCAGCCCCACCGCGGCGACGCCGGCCGCGTAGGGAAAGATGATCGTCAGCGTCTCGAAGGTGAGCGGGATGTCCGGGATCAGAAACACCGGCAGCGTCGACGGC
Organism: Pseudomonadota bacterium; assembly: GCA_039819865.1. GTDB lineage: Bacteria > Pseudomonadota > Alphaproteobacteria > Rhodobacterales > Rhodobacteraceae > JBCBRF01. The sequence goes on from JBCBRF010000027.1 coordinate 11,977, forward strand.
AGCTCGCCCATATCGCCGACGGTCCGCAGCTCCCAGCCGAACAGCATCGTCGCTCCGGTGATCGCCAGAATGCAGACCAGCGGCGCCGGCACCGCTTTGGTCGCCAGCGGCAGCAGGTAGAGGATGGCGAGGCCCGCGGCGACCAGCACATAGGTCAGCCACGGCACGCCGATCAGCTCCGGCAGCTGCGCCAAGAAGATCAGGATCGCCAGCGCGTTGACGAAGCCCGTCATCACCGAGCGCGACACGAAGCGCATCGCCCGCGCCAGTCTCAGCCGCCCGGCGATCACCTGCAGGACGCCCGCCAGCACCGTCGTGGCGAGCAGGTATTCGAGCCCGTGCTCCTTCACCAGCGTCACCATCAGCACCGCCGTCGCGGCCGTCGCCGCCGAGATCATCCCGGGCCGCCCGCCGACGATCGCCGTGATCACCGCGATGGAGAACGAGGCGTAGAGACCGACTTTTGGATCGACGCCCGCGATGATCGAGAACGCGATCGCCTCCGGGATCAACGCCAGCGCGACCACCAGTCCCGCGACGAGATCGTTTCGCCAATTGCCGAGCCACTCGCGCTGGGCGGCGTCCCAGTCGATGTCGAGCCGCCGCGACGCGGTTCGGAAGAACTGTTCCAATCGTCTGGTCCCGTGAGTTTCGTTGCGCCGGCGTCTCTGGCCGGCGTCCATCGGGCCTCTATGCCGAGGAAATCCTTAACGAGGGCGCATCGGCGCGTTTTCCCCGCCGATCGTGACCCGCGCGCGTCGCTGGGAAGGGTCCAAGGCGCCGGCGCCGCCGGCGCCGATCCGCGACCCCGCCAGACCTGACCGTCCCAGACGTCGCCGCCCAGACTTGACCGACCCAGGCTTGACCGACCCAGACTTGACCGACCCAGACTTGACCGACCCAGGCCCCCCGGCGATACCCGCCGCCTGTTCGCCTGTGGAGAGACCCGCCCCATGTCCGACGCCGCCGCCCCCGCCCGCCCGCACGAGCCCCTGGTGCTCTCCGGCGTGCAGCCGACCGGGTCCCTGCATCTCGGCAACTATCTCGGCGCCGTCCGCGAGTTCGTCCGGCTCCAGAGCGGTCGCCCCTGCCTCTATTGCGTCGTCGACCTGCACGCGATCACGCTGTGGCAGGAGCCCGCGGCGCTTCGCCAGGGCATCCGCGAGCTGACCGCCGCCTTCCTGGCCTGCGGCCTCGATCCGAAGCAGAGCGTCATCTTCAACCAGTCTCAGGTGGCCGAGCACGCCCAGCTGGGCTGGGTCTTCAATTGCGTCGCCCGGATCGGCTGGGTCAACCGCATGACCCAGTTCAAGGACAAGGCCGGCAAGAACCGTGAGAACGCCTCCGTCGGGCTCTACACCTACCCGGTGCTGCAGGCCGCCGACATCCTGATCTACCGCGCCACCCATGTGCCGATCGGCGAGGACCAGAAGCAGCATCTCGAGCTGACCCGCGACATCGCTCAGAAATTCAACAACGATTTCGGCGCACCCGATTTCTTCCCGCTGCCCGAGCCGCTGATCCGACCCGAGGCGGCCCGCGTCATGTCGCTCCGCGACGGTGCGAAAAAGATGTCGAAGTCCGACCCCTCGGACATGTCGCGGATCAACCTCTCCGACGACGCCGACGCCATCGCCCAGAAGCTGCGAAAAGCGAAGACCGATCCGGACCCCTTGCCGGAAACGGTCGAGGGCCTCGAGGGTCGGCCCGAAGCGGCCAACTTGGTCGGCATCTACGCCGCCCTGTCGGACCAGACGGCGGAGCAGGTGATCGCCGAGTTCGCCGGCGCCCAGTTCGGGACTTTCAAGCCGGCCCTCGCCGATCTCGCGGTCGAGAAGCTCACCCCGATCGGGACCGAGATGCGCCGCCTGATGGCCGACCCGGCGGAGATCGACCGGGTGCTCGCCGACGGGGCCGAGCGCGCCGCCGCGATCGCCGAGCCGATCCTCCGAGAGACTTACGAGATCGTGGGTCTCCTCCGCACCCGCCCCTGAGGCGAGCCCGCCCGCGCCGACGCTTCACGACGGTTGAGTGACGGCCGCTCTTGCATCGGGCGCCGCGCCGCCGCAGAGTTCGCCGGCTCCGGCGCGCTAAGCGCAGTGATCGAGGGGCGGCGGCAATGGCGGGCCCATGCGGAAATTCTTGATCGTGGTCGACAACACCCCGGAGTGTCTAAAGGCGTTGCGCTTCGCCGCCCGGCGCGCGCAGCGGACCAAGGGGGGCGTCTCCCTGCTCTATTTGATTGAGCCCGAGGATTTTCAGCACTGGATGGTGATCCAGGACGCCAGTCGCGCCGAGGCCGTGGCCGAGGCGGAGGCGCGTCTCCAGGCGCTTTCGGAGGAGGTGAAAGCCCTGGCGGGCATCACGCCGGAGGTGGCGGTGCGCGAGGGTCGTCGCCGCGACCAGTTGCTCGAGCACATAGCCGCTGATCCCGAAATCCGTCTGCTGGTGCTGGGAGCCGGCGTCGAAGGCGACGGCCCGGGACCGCTGGTGAAAGCGCTGGTCGGCCAGATGGGCGGCCGGCTGCCGATCCCGGTCACGATCGTCCCGGGCGCGCTCAGCCTCGAGGAAATCGACGACCTCTGTTGACGTCGGGCGGCGAAGGAACGACTTACCCCCTGACTCAGGAATTGCGCGGCGCGGCGCTCCTGCGCCTCCATCGGCGTGACGGGGCGCGCCACGCGCACAACGAGGAGGCCGCGCCATGTTCATCCAAACCGAAGCCACGCCGAACCCGGCGACCCTGAAGTTCCTGCCCGGCGCGGCGGTGCTCCCGACCGGGTCCGCGGAGTTCTCGAACCCCGAAGCCGCCGCCGCCTCGCCGCTCGCCAGCCGCCTTTTCGCGGTCGACGGCGTCGCCAACGTGTTTCTCGGCCCCGACTTCATCTCCGTCACCAAATCCGAGGCGATCGAGTGGCCGCATCTCAAGCCCGCCGTGCTCGGCGCGGTGATGGAGCACTATCAGTCCGGACGCCCGGTGATGGAGGGCGAAGGCGCGGCCGACGAAGGCGGTCACGCGGCCCATGACGGCCCCGATGCGGAGATCGTCGTCCAGATCAAGGAGCTGCTGGACACCCGCGTCCGCCCTGCGGTCGCCCAAGATGGCGGCGACATCACCTTTCACGGCTTCGAGAAGGGCGTCGTCTATCTGACCATGCGCGGCGCTTGCGCGGGCTGTCCAAGCTCGACGATGACCCTGAAAATGGGCATCGAAAACCTTCTCCGGCACTACATTCCCGAAGTGACCGAGGTCCGGCCGGTCGGCGTGTGATCGCGCCCGTTCCGTCGCCAGTCCTCGCCCTCGACGCGTCGGGCGACGCCTGCTCCGCGGCGGTCTTGACCGCGGCGGGCGCGCATTCGCGAGTCGAACCGATGATGCGGGGCCATGCGGAGCGCCTGGTGCCGATGACGGCGGAGCTGCTGGCGGAGGCCGCTCTCGACTGGGCGGACCTCCGTTTGATCGTGGTCGCCCGGGGTCCCGGATCCTTCACCGGCGTCCGCGTCGCCGTCGCGGCGGCGCGAGGCTTCGCATTGGCGCTTGGCCGCCCGGCGATCGGCGTGGACGTTTTCGACGCTCTGGCGGCCGGGTTCGCGCCCTCGATCGAGGTCGAGACGCCCCAGGTGGAGACGCCCCAGGTGGAGGCGCCTCAAGTCGAGACGCGGGAGATCGGGACGCCATTCGCCGTCTGCCTCGGCAAAGGATCGGGCGTCGCCTGGCGCGGCTATTCCGGCGTGCGCGATGAGCGCTTGCCGCACCCGCGCGAGGAAGGTCGGGGCGCCCCCGGCCCCCGTTACAGAGTCTTGATCGGACCCGCCGCCGCGTCCCTCGACCCCGATCGGGCGTCTGAGGGCTTCGAGCGCTTAGACCCCGTCGTTTTGGCCAACTGCGGACAATGGCTCGCACGGAGCGGCGCGCCGGCCCCTGCGGCGCCGCTTTATCTGAGGCCCCCGGACGCCGCCCCATCTTCGACCGCCCCTCCGATCCGCCTCGATCGACCCGGTCCGGGCGCGGAGGGATGACCGTTCGAGAGGTCCGCGTTTCGGCGCCGACGCCGGCGGAGATCGAACCGTCAGAGCTCGCGGCCCTGCACGCAGACGCGTTCTCCCGGGCGGACGGCGCCGGCGCGCCTTGGTCGGCCGCCGCGCTCGCATCGGCGATCGCGGACCCGGCGACCCTGTTTTTCGTCGCTCGACGGCAGGGCGCGACCATGGGCTTCGCGCTCGGGCGCCGCGTTCTGGACGAGACCGAGCTTCTCACGATCGCGGTGGCGTCCGACGCAGTCCGCTCCGGCGTCGGCGCGCTCTTGCTTGAAAGCCTCGAAAACTGCGCGCGCGACGCGGGCGCCGTCCGGATTTTCTTGGAGGTCGGCGTAGACAACGCCCCGGCGCGCGCCCTTTACGCCAAAGCTGGATTTTCCAGCGTCGGCCGCCGATCCGGCTACTACCTTGGTTCGTCGGGACGACCCCAGGATGCGCTGATCCTGTCCAAATCGTTGACAAATCACTAATAGACGAGTCTCCAGGCCGCATCTCCTGGTCTTCTGGCTTTTTCACGAACGTTTTTGACAGTTTGAGTTTGACTTGTTTATTTCGCTGTGAGACAGCGGATCAGGTGCTGCCGGTGTATTCCTTCTGCGAACGGTAGTCATCGTGCCGACGGTGGTCGGATCCGATTGACTTCGCGGCGAACAGACCGGTCCTGGAGCCTTGTGGCGTAAGAGTTTTCAGTGAGAGCAAAGAGCAGACGATGAACGAGATTGCGAAAATTGACAGTGCGGCGGACGTGACGGAACTGCTCACGTTGACGTCGGAAATCGTGTCTTCCCACGTGTCGAACAACCCGGTCGCGCAGTCGGATCTGCCGAGCTTGATCAAGTCGGTGTTCGACACGCTCCATGATCTGTCCTCGGACGAGCCGGAGCAGCCGGTGGAAGAGCTGAAGCCGGCGGTGCCGATCAAAAAATCCGTGACCGACGACTACATCGTCTGTCTCGAGGACGGCAAAAAGCTGAAGATGCTCAAGCGGCATCTGAAGTCGGCCTACAACATGACGCCTGAGGAATATCGGGCGCGTTGGGGTCTGCCGCCGGAGTACCCGATGGTCGCGCCGAGCTACGCCCAGAAGCGTCAGGAGCTCGCGAAGAAGATCGGTCTCGGCCGCAACCGCGCGAAGTAATTCGCAACGAGCTTTCTTGGCGGCGCCCGACGATGCTCGAGCGCCCCCAGGGCCTGCATGATCGAAACCCCGGCGCGGCTCTGGTCAGTCGCGCCGGGGTTTTGTATTGGGCGCATTCGATCGAACAGGACCTCGGGCCGAACCGCCCGCACGACGACGGATCATTATGACGGATGCGCCCGACGCCCCCCGCAAACGGCGGCTCTACATCAAGACGTTCGGTTGCCAGATGAACGTCTACGACAGCGAGCGCATGGCGGACGCGCTTGCGCCCGAGGGCTTCGAGACCGTGGACGCGCCCGAGGGCGCCGATTTGGTCCTGCTCAACACCTGCCATATCCGCGAGAAGGCGGCTGAGAAGGTCTATTCCGAACTCGGCCGGCTCCGCCCGCTCGCGGCCGAAAAAAAGGCCGCCGGCGGCCGCATGCTGATCGGCGTGGCGGGCTGCGTCGCCCAGGCCGAGGGCCAGGAGATCCAGCGCCGCCAGCCCTTGGTCGATCTCGTCGTCGGACCGCAGGCCTATCACCGCCTGCCGACCCTCGTCCGCTCGGCCGAGGGCGCGCCGACGCTCGACACCGAGTTCCCGGCCGAGGACAAGTTCGACCACATCCCCGCGCCCCGCGCTCGCGCCGCCCAGCCGACGGCGTTCCTGACCGTGCAGGAAGGCTGCGACAAGTTCTGCGCCTTCTGCGTGGTGCCCTACACCCGCGGCGCGGAAGTCTCGCGCCCCGTGGCGAAGGTGCTGGATGAAGCGCGCGCGTTGGTCGACCGCGGCGTGGTCGAGATCACCCTGCTCGGCCAGAACGTGAACGCCTATCACGGCGAAGGTCCCGACGGTCGCGAATGGGGGCTCGGCCGCCTGATCCGGGCGCTGGCGGAGATCGAGGGCCTCGCCCGCATCCGCTACACCACGAGCCACCCGCGCGACATGGACGACGACCTGATCGCCGCCCATGCCGAGGTCGAGGCGTTGATGCCCTACCTGCATCTGCCGGTTCAGGCGGGGTCCGACCGCGTTTTGAAGGCGATGAACCGCGGCCACACCGCGGCCGAATACCTGGCCCTGATCGACCGCATCAAAGCCGCGCGGCCCGACCTCGCGCTGTCCGGCGACTTCATCACCGGCTTTCCGGGAGAGACCGAGGCCGATTTCGAGGAGACGCTCGCGCTGGTCCGCGCCGTAGGCTACGCACAGGCCTTCTCGTTCAAATACAGCCCTCGCCCCGGCACCCCCGCCGCCGATCGCGCGCAGACGCCGGAGGAGGTCAAGGCCGACCGCCTCGCCCGCCTCCAGCAAGAGCTGGCGAGAAGCCAGGCCGCGTTCCAGGCCGGCTGCGTCGGGCGCACTTTGCCGATCTTGCTGGAGAAGCCGGGCCGCGAGCCCGGCCAGCTGGTCGGCCGATCCCCATATCTGCAACCCGTCCATCTACTGGCCGACGCCGCCTGGAAGGGCCGCATCGTCGACGCCGAGATCCTCTCAGCCGGTCCGAACAGCCTCGCTGGCCGACTGGCCGACTGAGCGGCCATCCGCGAGGACCGGCGAAGCCGGGGACGAGCGCATCGCCGCGCTCGTCTCGCGCATCCGCGCGCGATCCTCGCTATCGCTTCACGCGATCACTCGAACTCCATCTGCTCAAAGACCCGTCCCGCATTCCGCGCCGCCAGCTCCCAATAGGTGTGCGCGTCGCGGTATTGCGACTGGTCGATCTCGTAGGCGTCCTGCAGCGACCCGCCATTCTCCAGGATCTTCGCGACCTCGCCGCGCAGAAACTCGAGATAGACCCGCGTGCCGGCGTCGACCGCGGCGAACTGCGTCGGCCCGCCGTGCCCGGGGATGATCGTCATCTCCCGCGCGACCTCGGCGAACCGCTCCCAGCTCTCGAGCCAGGCCCGCGTGTCCGTCTCCTCGAAGATCGGCGGCATCCGCACATGGAACGCCATATCGCCCGCAATGATCACGTTGCGCTCCGGCAGGACCACTGAGATGTCGCCGGGCGAGTGCGCCGGACCGAAATTCACCAGCCGCGCCGTCACGCCGCCGAGATCGAGGACCATTTCATCCTCGAAGGTCTCATCCACCGTTCCGATCACGGTGCCCTGCGCGCGGTCGCGATTATAGCCTTTCATGGCGTCGAGGATCGCGTGCGCCTCCGCCTCGAACACCGCCGCCGCCTCTTCCTGCGCGATCACGGTCGCGCCTTGGGCGTTCCAGTAGCCGATGCCGAGCATCGCATGCCCCTGGCCGTTCTCCGCGACGACGTAGAGCGCCGGCTTGTCCGTCCGCGCCTTGATCTCGGCATGGAGCGCCTCCGCCAGCCGCCAGGACGCGCCGCCGTTCACCACCAGCACGCCCTTCTCGCCGATCACGAAGCTGAGATTGTTGTTGTGTCCCGCATTCTCATAGGTCGGCGGCTGCGTCGCCCCGATCGCGCTCCAGACGCCGGGCGCGACCTCGACCGGCTTCGCATAGAGATCCGAGCTCGGATCCATATCGAGCGGCCCGTAAAGCCCTTCGGCGACCGGATCCTGCGGCCGATCCTCGAGCGCGACGCTCGACTGCGCCGCCGCCTCGCCGATCCCGGCCGCTGCGAGGATCGCCGCCATCGCCAGCCTGGACAGATATCGCATCTTCCGCCTCCCTGGTGTCCTGCGAACACATTCGAGTTTTTGAATTTATAGGGATAGGCGATGCGGAGGATCGAGCGAACGCGACCGATCCGCGCCATCCGATCGCGTTCCGACGCGCTCCCGCCGCGTCCGGTCGTCGCGAGCACACCCCCGGTCCCGTCGTCCCGTCGCGCCACCTTCGCGCTTGCGGCCGCCGGGCCCATTCGGCACGCTCTTCCCACGCGAAATTGGGAGACGCCGGACCCCGCATGGACGAAACCATCCTCGAGTTCGAAGACAACCGCCATCTCATTGAGTTGTGCGGCGCGCATGATCGGAACTTGACCGCGGTGGAGGACGGCTTCGGCATTTCGATCGTCCGGCGAGGCAACGTCCTCGGGTTGCACGGTCCCGAGGAGCCCCGGGACCTCGCGGCCGACGCGCTCCGCAGCCTCTACGAACGTCTCGAGCAGGGCCGACCCGTAGAGGCCGGCGACGTCGACGCGGCGATCCGCATGGCCGCCGCGGCGCCCGATCAGCAGCCCGACATGTTCGCCGCCGATGGCGCGGGCGAGGGTCCTCGGCTGGAGATCCGGGCCAAGGGCAAGCGCATCGAGCCCCGGACGCCCGGTCAGCGCGCCTATATCGAATCGCTGTTCGCCCACGAGCTCTGCTTCGGCGTCGGTCCCGCCGGAACCGGCAAGACCTACCTCGCCGTCGCGGTCGGCGTCGCGATGTTTCTCGAGCGCCGGGTGGACAAAGTGATCCTCTCGCGCCCCGCGGTCGAGGCCGGCGAGCGCCTGGGCTTCCTGCCCGGCGACATGAAGGAGAAGGTCGATCCCTACATGCGCCCGCTCTACGACGCCATCAACGACCTTTGGAGCGGCGCGAAGATCGAGAAGCTGATGGAGGACGGCAAGCTCGAGGTCGCGCCGCTGGCCTTCATGCGGGGGCGCACGCTGAACAACGCCTTTGTGGTGCTCGACGAGGCGCAGAACGCCACGGAGATGCAGATGAAGATGTTTCTGACCCGCTTGGGCGAGAACAGCCGGATGGTGGTTACGGGCGACCCGACCCAGATCGACCTGCCTCGGGGCGTGCGCTCGGGCCTGGTCGAGGCGCTTCGGATCCTGCGCGGCGTGGACGGCGTCGGCCTGACCATGCTCCGCGACACCGACGTGGTTCGCCATCCGCTGGTCGCGCGCATCATCAACGCCTACGCCCGCGAAGGCGAGCGCGCGCGGCCGAAGGACTGGCCTGAGGACGAGGGGGTCCCGCCGCTGTGAGCGCGCCCCTCCCCCGATCCGTCGAAGACGACGGCGCCGCCGAGGCCGACGAGGATCGAATTGAGATATCGATCGGCCCCGGCGACTGGGGCGATGACGCCGCCCTGCGCCGTCTGACCGAGGCGGCGATAGACGCCGCGCTCCGCGCCGAGGGCCACGACCCCTCTCGGTTCTCCGTATCGCTGCGCTTCGCCGACGACGCTGAACTCCGCGACTTGAACCGACGCTTCCGCGGTCAGGACAAGCCGACCAACGTGCTGTCCTGGCCCGCCGAAGCGCGCGACGCGCCGTTCGATCCGACCGATGCGCCCGCGGCGGACGCCCCGCCGCGCCTCTTGGGCGACCTCGCGCTCGCCGCCGAGACCGTGCGTCGGGAGGCTGAAGCGGCCGAAAAACCCACAGAGTCGCATCTCGTGCATCTAATTGTGCACGGCGTTCTCCATCTTTTAGGGCATGACCATATATTAGACTCAGAAGCGACGCGCATGGAGGCGCGTGAACGGCAGGCGATGGCCGCGCTCGGCTGGCCCAATCCGTATGGGGAGGCGCCCGAGGAGGGGCCGGCGTCGTTGGAAAAGGTGTGATGGACCCGGATAGACCCGCGTCAGGGGGGCCCGATACGGCGAAGACCGCCAAGACGGGCGAAGGCAAGGCGGACATGGCCGCCGGAAGTGACGACGGCAGTAGACAGCGGATCCGTGATTGGTTCCGTTCTACCCTCAGGCTGAAGGCGCCGAGCGGCGCCGACGCCGTCAGCCGTCTGAGCGAATTTCTAGACACCGAGGCTTTGATCGGCGAGGCGCGCTCTACGGACGAGCGCGCGCTGCTTGAGAACGTCCTTCGGCTCCGCGACTTGCGCGTCTACGACGTCATGGTGCCCCGCGCGGACATCATCGCGATCGAAGCGGGCGCGACGTTGGAGGAGACGGTGGAGGCGTTCCGCGAGGGCGCGCATTCTCGCCTGCCGGTGTATCGCGAGGCCCTGGACGATCCGATCGGCGTCGTCCACCTCAAGGACGTGGCGCTCAGCTACGGGTTCCAGTCGATGACGGCCTCCTTCGACCTTCGCGATCACATGCGGGAGCTTCTGGTCGTCCCCCCCTCGATGCGCGTGCCGACCCTGCTCCAGCGCATGCGGGCCACCCGCCGCCACATGGCGCTGGTGATCGACGAGTATGGCGGCGTCGACGGCCTGCTGACGATCGAGGACGTGATCGAGCAAATCGTGGGCGAGATCGAGGACGAGCATGACGACGCCGAGGGCCCGCTCTGGGTCGCCCAGGCGCCCGGCTGCTTCCTGGCTGAGGCCCGCGCCGACGTTCACGAGTTCGAGGCGGCCGCCGGCGTCGTGAAGCTCCTGACCGACGAGTGGGAGGAGGACGTCGACACGCTCGGCGGCCTCGTGTTCCGCCTGAGCGGCCGCGTGCCCGCGCGGGGCGAGGTCATCCCCCACCCGGATGGCCATGAGTTCGAGATCGTCGACGCCGATCCAAGGCGGATCAAGCGCTTGCGAGTGCGCATCGCCGGAGAGCGGCCCGCGCGCGACACCGAGGTGGCGACCATCAGCTCCGCTGAGGCCGAGGCGACCTTGAACGGCGCGGTCGCGGCGGAAACGGCGCTCTCGCCGGAGGCCGGGAGCGACCCGGACGCCTTGGACGCGACCAAGGCGGATCCCTTGGCGATCGAGCCTGAACTCTCGGAGCAGGACGTCCGAGCGGCCGTCGCCAAGGGCGATCTGGTTCGGGCGCTCGATAGCGAAGGTGAAAACCGGCGGCGCGACCGTCCCGGAGGCACGCCCCGTCCCGCGGGCGGCCGTGATGCGCCGGATCTTGAGCCGGAGCGCCGCGCCGGCGGCGCCCGCAACTGACGGGCGCTTGAACTGACGGGCGCTTGGTCCGAGGGCCGGCTGCGCGCGCGATCGTCCGTCCGGAAACGAAGCAAGCGCGCCGATGCGGCGATGGGGGAGGATGCCGGTGCGGCTTGGCGGAGCTTCATCGTCGGACGCTGAAGCGCCCGCGCGCCCCCTTGCGAACGCGGCCCGCGGCGACCTTGCGCTTTTGCGCCGCGGATTGCGCCGCTCTGCGACGCTGCGCGGCCTCGCAGCGCTCGGGCTCGGAGCGCTGGCCTCCTGGTCGCAGGCCCCGGCGTCGTTCTGGCCCGTCCTGTTTCTGACCCTTCCGCCCCTGTTGTTGTTGTTTCAGAGCGCCGAAAGTTCCCGCGGCGCGGCCTGGATAGGCTGGACTTTCGGCCTGGGCTATTTCCTGCCGGGCCTGCTCTGGATCGGCTCCGCCTTTCTGGTGGAAGCGGACAAATTCGCCTGGATGATGCCCTTCGCGGTCACGCTCTTGCCGGCCGGCCTCAGCCTGTTCTGGGCCGCCGCTTTCGCGCTGTCCTGGTCCGCCGGACGCAGAGGGACGGAGGCGCGCGCCCCGGGTCTCCGCGCTCTCGCCTTGGCGGCGCTATGGCCCGCCGCCGAATGGTTGCGCGGCCATATCCTGACCGGCTTCCCCTGGGGCCTGTTCGGCTTCGCCTGGATCGAGACCCCCGTCTCTCAATCGGCGGCCTGGATCGGCCCCTACGCCCTGACCGCCCTGACCATCGCCTTCGGCCTCGCCGCCGGCGCCGCGCTCGCCGCCCTCCTCCGGAACGACCGGCGCAGCGGCGTCCTCTGGCTCGGCGCGACGGCAGCAGGGATCGCGCTGCTCTGGCTGGCGGGCCTCGCCCGCCTGCCCGACGCGCCGATCCCCCGCGCCGGCCCCGTCATGCGCATCGTCCAGCCCAACGTGCCGCAGAAAGAGAAGTGGGAGGCGCCCTATGTCCGGCGCAATTTCGAATGGCTGCTGAGCCTCTCGGACAAACCCGCCGCCGCGCCCCCTGAACTCGTGATCTGGCCGGAGACCGCCACCCCCTTCATGGTCGACCGCCGGCCCGATCTCCGCGAGGGGATCATGGCCCGCATCCGCGCCCCCTATCTGATCGTCGGCAGCCAGCGCTTCGAAGGGACGGAGGACGCCCGCCGCTGGTGGAACAGCCTGTTCGTCGTCGGCGAGGGCGGCCGGATCGACGCCGTCTACGACAAGCACCACCTCGTGCCCTTCGGCGAGTATCTGCCCTTCCAGGACACGCTGCAGTCTTTCGGGATCCGCCAGCTTGCGGGCCGCAGCACCGGCTTTTCGGCCGGCCCCGGCCCGCAGACCGTGCGGGTGCCCGGCCTGCCGGCCTTCGCCGCTCTGATCTGCTACGAGGCGATCTTTCCGCAGGAGATGCCGGGCGGCGCCGATCGGCCCGACCTGCTGCTGCAGATCACCAACGACGCCTGGTTCGGCGAGAGCGGCGGACCGCGCCAACACATGGTCCAGGCCCGGATGCGCGCCATCGAGCAAGGGCTGCCCTTCGTGCGCTCCGCCAACACCGGCGTCTCCGCCGCGATCGACCCCTATGGACGCATCGAGCAGGCCTTGGATCTCGGCGTGCGAGGCGCGCTGGATTTAAGGGCCGCGGCCCCTCTGTCGCCGACGCTCTATGCGCGCTTCGGCGACCTCCCCTTCGGCCTCTGGCTGTTCGCGCTCGCGGCGGCGGGTCTCCTTCACCACCGTCGCGCCGCCTGATCCCCCGCCCGTCCATGCTTGCAACCTGTTGAGCGATCGGTATACACGCGACGCGCCGGGGGGAGATGCGGTTGCGTTGGCGGCGGATTTGCACGCCTTACGCGCGATGCGCATCGGGTCGCGAGTATCTTCGTGTTGGTGAGGGGCGCCGTGATGAAATCCCGAAATCCGATCGACGTGCATGTGGGCGCGCGGGTGCGCTTGCGGCGCATGACCTTGGGCATCAGTCAGGAAAAGCTCGGCGAATGGCTCGGGCTGACCTTTCAGCAGATCCAGAAATACGAGAAGGGCGCCAACCGTATCGGCGCGAGCCGGCTCTTCGCCATCTCGCAGCGCCTTGGCGTGCCCGTGCAGTTCTTTTTCGACGGCCTGTCCGACGAGGAGATGAACGAGGCGCGCCGCGTCGAGCACGACACCACGCCGCTGGTCGATCTCGTCTCCTCGGCCGAGGGTTTTCAGCTCAACGCCGCCTTCTCGCGGATCGAGGACCCGGAGACCCGCAAACGGATCGTCGAGCTGGTGAAGACGCTCTCGACGCTCGGCGACGCCCGGAGCGAAAGCGCCGCCTGAGGCGAGGCCCAACCTTTCAGACGCCGACATGGCGGGGACCAGCGTGACCGCGGACCGCACCTCAACGCCGTCGCGGCCGAGCGCCGAGGATGACGACCGAGCGCCGGGCGGCGGACGCAAGCTCTACGGCCGGCGGCGAAGTCACAAGCTGCGCCAGGGCCAGGCGGCGCTCCTCGAGACGCTGTTGCCGCAGCTCGCGGCGCCCGGCGTCGCCCCCGGCGCTGACATCGACCCCAAAAGCCTGTTCCCGACCGGACCCGAGCGGATCGTCCTCGAGATCGGCTTCGGCGGCGGCGAACATCTCGCGGGCCTCGCCGAGGCGCAGCCCGAGACCGGCTTCTTCGGCTGCGAGCATTATGTCGACGGCGTCGCCAAGCTGCTCGCGACCATCGACCGGCGCGCCCTGAGGAACATCCGGCTGCATGCCCACGACGCCTGCGACCTGATCGAGGCGCTCGCGCCTGGGAGCCTCGACCGCGTCTACCTGCTCTACCCCGATCCCTGGCCCAAGACCCGCCATGTGAAACGGCGTTTCCTGCGCGAAGAGAACCTCGACCTGCTGGCCCGCGCCATGGCGCCCGGCGCGGAGCTGCGGGTGGCGAGCGACATCGACGACTACATCAAGACCTCGCTGATCGCGGTGCGCCGCCATCCGGATTTCGAGTGGATGGCGACCCGCGCGGACGACTGGCGAAAGCCCTGGGACGGCTGGATCCGCACCCGTTACGAGCAGAAAGCGCTGCGCGAGGGTCGGACGCCGACCTATCTGCGCATCCGCCGCCGCTGAGCGCTTTGCGAGCGGCGATCTCGGCGCTACGGGTGGGCCCGATCCGCGATCCGCGAACCGAAAACAACACCCGAAAAGAACAACCGAAAAGAACAACCGAGGAGCCCGACCATGTCCGCGCACGAAGGCGCTCCGGAACCGATGATCGCGCGGAAGAGCGGCCCGCTCTCCGGCGTCGCGGAGATCCCGGGCGACAAATCGATCTCGCACCGCGCGTTGATCCTCGGGGCGATGGCGGTGGGCGAGACCGAGATCGCCGGGCTGCTCGAGGGTCAGGACGTGCTCGACACCGCCGCCGCGATGCGCGCGCTCGGCGCCCGCGTGGAGCGCGACGGCCCGGGCGTCTGGCGGGTGAGCGGCGTCGGCGTCGGCGGCTTTCAGGAGCCCGATCAGGTGCTCGATCACGGCAACTCGGGCACCGGCGTCCGCCTGGTGATGGGCGCGGTCGCGACCCATGACTTCGCCACGACCTTCACCGGCGACGCCAGTCTGCGGAAGCGTCCGATGCGCCGGATCCTCGACCCCCTCGCGCTTTTCGGCGCCCATGCGGTGGGCCGCTCCGGCGGTCGTCTGCCCCTGACGCTGGTCGGCGCGCGCGAGCCCGGCCCGGTCGAATACGCCCTGCCGGTGGCCTCGGCCCAGGTGAAGTCCGCGGTCTTGCTCGCCGGGTTGAACGCGCCGGGCGAGACCCGGGTGATCGAGCCCCAGGCGACCCGCGACCACTCCGAACGCATGCTGCGCGGCTTCGGCGCCCAGGTCGCGGTCGAGCCGCGGCCCGAGGGCGGAAACCTGATCCGGCTGACGGGCCGGCCGGAGCTGCGCGCCCAGAAGGTCGAGGTCGCCCGCGATCCCTCCTCTGCGGCCTTCCCGACCGTCGCGGCGCTGCTGGTCCCGGGCTCCGAGATCCGCATCCCGAGCGTCGGCATGAACCCGACCCGCGCCGGCGTCTACCAGACGCTCCGCGAGATGGGCGCGGACCTTGCGCTCGAGAACGCGCGCGAGGAGGGCGGCGAGCCGACCGTGGATCTGTTGGTCCGCGCCTCGGCGCTGAAGGGGATCGAGGTTCCGCCGGAGCGCGCGCCCTCGATGATCGACGAGTACCCGATCCTCGCCGTCGCCGCCGCCTTCGCCAGCGGAACGACCGTGATGCGGGGCGTCCACGAGCTTCGGGTGAAGGAGACCGACCGCATCGCCGCCACGGCCGCGGGGCTGAAGGCCTGCGGCGTGTCGGTCGAGGAGGAGGAGGATGCGCTGATCGTCCA
>JBCBRF010000028.1:0-27235 GCA_039819865.1 Pseudomonadota bacterium
GCCGCCGGAACCGCGATCGCGGGCCGGGGCATGTTAGCGCCAAGCGGGGTAAGAGACGGGTAAGGAAGCCGCCGTCCGATCCGCAAGACGGCGGCTTCGTTTGAAAGGCGTGGGCGTGCATGGCCGCCCGCGCCTGACGGGCCTTGCCCGACGATCTGGGAAACGCAGTCCTCCGCCGTCGGTACGCGGTCGATCGGGTCTTTAGCGCGCCGCCCTTCGGTAGTCTTCGACGGGCATGCCGCCGATGCCCCAGTCCTCCAAGGCTGCCTCCTCGATGAGGATGAAGGTCGTGGCGGGGCTCTTGCCCAAGACGTCCCGCAGGACGGCGGTGACCCCCGCGATCAGCCGGGCTTTCTGATCGTGGTCCGGGCCGACGCCGTCAGGCCCGCCTTCCCGCGTGATCTTGATGTTCACGTATGGCATCCGTCACTCCTGTCTCGGGACATAGGCGAAAACCTTGCTCACGATCCGCCACGCGGCGCCCTCGCGGATCAGGGCCAGATGGTCGACATAGTCGCGGCCCATCATCGACATCCGAGCGACGACATGGGCCAGCCGCGGGCTGGCGAAGCTGATCTGCGTGATCGTCTCGTCGCGTCGATCGCCGCGTGTCGAGGGCGGCTCGCGCTGATCGACTCGCGCCATATAGGTGTCGAGGTCGAGGTGAAGCTCATCGCCCTCGGTCGCGCAGACATAGGCGAGACGCGGGTGGAAGACCTGGCGTAGGCGGGCGCTATCGGCGTGGTGGAGGCCCTCGAAATAAGCCTCCATCAACGCGACGACCTCGGCGTGATCGGTTGGGGTCATTGGACCAGCCCTTCGGCTCGGAGCGCCTTTTGGGCCGCCGGGCGCGTCGCGACGCGGGAGACGAAGGCGGCCAGTCTCGGCCATCGAGCGAGATCGATGCCGGTGAAGTTCGCCCAGTTGGCGACGGTGAAGAGATAGGCGTCGGCGACCGAGAATTCGCCGGCGACCAGCCATTCGCGCCCGTCTGAAAGCTGCGCCTCGATCAGATCGAATTTGCGCGCCACAGCCGTCCGCGCGTCCTCTCGCATCGCATCGCTCGCGGCGGCGTCGAAGAGGGGGCTGAACGCTTTGTGCAGCTCTGACGAAGTCCAGTTAAGCGCCTCATTGAGGCGGGCGCGGTCAAACGTTCTCGCCTCGGGCGCCAGCTTCGCTTCCGGGCGCCGATCGGCGATGAACTGGAGCACCGCCGGGTTCTCGGTCAGCACGGCGCCGTCGTCGAGCGCCAGCGCCGGCACGTAACCTTTCGGGTTGATCTTCCGGTAGTCGGCGCCGCTTGCGGTCGTGCCGACTGCGGTGTCGACGGCTTCGATCTCGAAACTCACGCCCGTCTCGTGCAGCGCGATGTGGCTGGCCAGCGAGCATGCGCCGGCTTTGTAGTAGAGTTTCATCTGGAGTCCTTCGGCTGTCAGGGTGACGTCGGTCCAACGACGCGGCGGAGACGTGGCCAAGGGCGTTTCCTTTGACAACCAGGTTACCAGTAGTTACGAAAACAAACGGGTTACCGTCAGGAAACTTGGTTTCATGCGATGCCTTTGAAAATGCGCAAAAATCGTAGCCCAGATCCACCGGAGCCCTGCATGCTGACCGAGTGCATGGCGGTCATCTCGGGCGCCTGGGCGCCGAACATTATCTGGTCTCTGAGGGCCGGGCCGCGGCGCTTCAGCGAACTGCGATCGGATATCCCGCCAATCTCGGCCAAGGTGCTGTCGACCCGGTTGTCGGAGCTGGAGGGCAGAGGCGTGCTCGTCCGACATGTCCGGCGCACGTCGCCGCCGTCCACGGAGTACGAACTCACAGCCCTCGGCGCAGAGTTGATCCCAGCGCTCGAGGCCATTGTGCAGGTGGGACACCGGCTGAAAGCTCGACGATCGACGTCTGAGAACCCACCAGTCTGACTTCGTGAGACGGCGCCGCGATCCGCCGCACGGCGACACGGGGACTGGGAGGCCTGCGTTCCCGCGCGATGCCCGGGGCCGCCGAAAGCAACGGCTTCGCACGACCGGCGCCGAGCTCGCCAGCCGAGACCTTCTTCGCGCGTCCCTGCGTCTGGCGATGGCGCTCTATCGGGACGCCGCGCTCAGCCGCACGGCGCGTCCGGCCAGCGACGTCCAGGCGTCGTGCTGCGAAAGAAAGACCCGACCGTTCAGCTCGCTGATGAAGTGCGATCGCTCAAGACGATCCATCACCGGCCCCTTGACCTCTGAAAGGTGGAGCCCGACGCCCATGTCTTTGAGGCGGAGATTGATGGCCTCGAGGCTCTCCAGCGCAGAAAAGTCGACCTCGTTCACAGCCGAAAACTGCAGCACCACGTTTTTGATCTCGCAGCCCTCGGTCACCCGTTTTTGAATCAAGTCTTCGAGGAAACGCGCGTTTGCGAAGTACAAGCTCTCATCGACGCGCAGAGTGACCAGCGAAGGCGTCGTTTCGACGGCATGGCGATGGATGTTTCTGAAGTGTTCAGTGCCCGGAACGCGACCGACTTCCGCCACATGCGGGCGCGACGTCTTGTAGAGATGCAGCAACACCGAGACTGCGACGCCAGACGCCACGCCCACTTCGACCCCCAGGACGAGCGTGAGGACGACTGTGGCCGCGACGGCGGCGAAATCGGCATGCGAATAGTTCCAGGTTTTCTTCAAGATCGACAAATCGACAAGGCTCAGGACCGCGACGATGATCGTCGCCGCAAGGGTCGCGGTGGGGAGGTGGTGGACCAGCGGCGTCAGCGCGAGGGCGGCGATCGCGAGCCCCATCGCGGTGAAGGCGCCGGCGGCGGGAGTCTCGGCCCCCGCGTCGAAATTCACGACGGAGCGCGCGAAGCCGCCCGTCACCGGATAGCCCCCGGTGAACGCCGCGCCGAGATTGGCGGCGCCGAGCCCCACCAGCTCCTGATCGGGATCGATGCGCTGCCGCTTTTTGGCGGCCAGCGTCTGCGCCACCGAGACCGATTCGACGAAGCCGATCACGGAGATCAGGATCGCCGGCGCCAGCAGCGCGCTTACCAGTTCGGCGTCGAAACTCGGCAGGGTGAGGGGCGGCAGGCTTTGCGGAACGGCGCCGACGATCTGAACGCCCAATTCATCGAGCCCGAGGGCCCAGACGGCGACGGTCGTCGCGACGACCGCAAACACCGGTCCCGCCTTGGTCAAGACGTCGGCCAGCACAGGCCGCGTCCCGAAACGAAGAAGCGTCCTCTTCAGGTTTTTGCGCACCCAGAACAAAAACGCCGTCGCGGATGCGCCTATGATCAGAGTGATCCCGTTGACCTCGTCGAGATGGGCGACGATCGAGCCTAGCATCTCCGGCAAGGTATGGCCGTGCGCGCTGACCCCGAGCAGATGCTTGAGCTGGCTGGTCGCGATCAGAACGCCGGACGCGGCGATGAAACCCGCGATCACCGGATGGCTGAGGAAATTGGCGAGGAAGCCGAGGCGGAAGATCCCCATCGACAACAGCATGGCGCCCGACAGGAACGCCAAGGTGAGCGCCGCGACCGCATAGCCGGCGGTTCCCTGCTCCGCCACCTGACCGACGGCGGACGCCGTCAACAACGAAACGACCGCCACAGGACCGACCGCCAACGCCCGGCTCGTGCCGAAGATGGCGTACAGAATGATGGGCGCGATCGACGCGTAGATCCCCGCCTCAGGCGGCAAGCCCGCCAGCAACGCATAGGCGAGCGATTGCGGTATGAGCATGATCGTCACGATCAGCGCTGCGAGCAGGTCGTTCGACAGCGCCGACTGAGAATAGGTTCGGCCCCAGTCGAGAATTGGAAAAAACCGGCGCAGGCTGGGCATCGGCACTCCGACTACGGAAGCGATTATCGGGCGGCCACGAGCGATACGACCGCCGATCGAGACCGGACGAACAGCGTGCTCGGCTCAGCGAGGAAATCGGCGGACGGCGAACGGGGAAAGCCGCAAGGGACGGGCTCGAACGCGCTCCTCAGGGGCGGCCGCGATCCGGCGCGCGACGCCAACGACGTCATAGCCCGCCGCCTTCGCACCGGCTTCGATCGCCTCGAAGCGCGGCTTCGCCCACCGAGCGGCTGAAGCTCCGCGAACGGAACCCTGCTTCTTTGACGGCGGCCAAGTCGCCGGCCCGAATGCGCCGACTGACTGGCGCCTTCGGAGAGGTCTTCGCCCGCGCCGCCGTCTACGCCCCCCAAGAGCATCAGAGCCCGTTCACCGGGACTTTGAGCATCTTGTTCCCGTCTTTGTCGGTCGGCACCTCGCCCGCGCGCATGTTCACCTGCAGCGACGGGATGATCAGCTTGGGCATGTCGAGTTGGGCGTCGCGCGCCGTACGGAACTTCACGAATTCCTCCTTCGTCTTGCCGCCGCCGACATGGATGTTATGCGCTTTTTCCTCGCCGACCGTGGTCTCCCACGCGATGTCGCGCCCGTTCGGGCCGTAGTCGTGGCACATGAAGAGGCGCATCTCGTCCGGCAGCGCCAGGACCTTCTGGATGCTGTCGTACAGCGCGCCCGCATCGCCGCCTGGGAAATCGGCCCGGGCCGACCCGCCATCCGGCATGAAGAGCGTGTCGCCGACGAAGGCCGCATCGCCCATCACATGGACCATGCAGGCCGGCGTGTGGCCGGGCGTGTACATGGCGAAGGCCTGCATCTCGCCGACCATGTAAGTGTCGCCGTCCTCGAACAGGCGATCGAACTGGCTGCCGTCGCGCTTGAAGTCGGTGCCTTCGTTGAAGAACTTACCGAAAGTGTCCTGCACGATCATGATCTTCGCGCCGATGCCGATCTTGCCGCCCAGTTTTTCCTGAATGTACGGCGCAGCCGACAGATGATCGGCGTGAACATGGGTCTCGATGATCCACTCCAGCTCGAGGTCCTGGGCCTCCACCTGGCGGATCAGCGCGTCTGCGTGATCATAGGTGATCCGACCGGCCGCGTAGTCGATGTCCATCACCGAGTCGACGATGGCGCAGGATTTGGAGGCCGGGTCTTTCACGATGTAGCTGATCGTGTTCGTCGCCTCGTCGAAAAAGGCGCGCACGTCGGGCTTCACATCCATGTTTACCGGGTAAGCGGCCATGTCGTTTCCTCCAGAGTGTTGTCTGAGATCACGCGGCCGTTTTCACCGCCGCGGCCCCGCTGAGGCGGCGTAGCAGAAACCCGACGACGACGGCCGCAAGAAACAGCGCGACTTCCCAGCGGCCGGTCCCGAGCGCGGGGATGGCGGCGCCGGGACAGAAGCCCGCGATCCCCCAGCCGACGCCGAAGAGCGCGGAGCCTCCGACGAGCTTGCGGTCGATCGCGGTCGAGGTCGGAAGCTGGAACCGTCCGCCGAAGAGCGGCGCGCCGCGTCGCCAGCTCAGCCGGTACCCGACGAAGGTGACGATAAGCGCGCCGCCCATAACGAACGCCAAGCTCGGATCCCAGGCCCCAGCGAAATCGAAGAAATTCAACACCTTGGCCGGATCCATCATCCCGGACACCGCGATGCCCGTTCCGAAGATCAGGCCGCTGAGAACCGCAAACGCGAGTTTCATGGCGCTCCTCCGCTGAACACATGACGGATCAGAAAGACGGTGATCGCCGCGGTGGCCATGAAGGTCGGCACGGCGACGAGCGATCTGAGCGACAAGCGCGAGAGCCCGCAGACGCCATGGCCGGAGGTGCATCCGGAGCCGAGGCTCGCGCCGAGCCCGACGATGACGCCGCCGATCACGATCATGACCGGGCTGACGGGGACCGTCAGCGCTGGCGTCGACCCGGTGAAGGCGAAGATCAGCCCGGGAGCGAGGATCATGCCCAGGATCAGCGCCGCCCGCCACCGCAACTCCTCGCGACTTTCGACGAACACCGCGCCGGACAGGATCCCGGTGGCCCCGAAGATGCGGCCGAGCCCGAGCATCAGCAACACCGCGCTCAGGCCGATCAACAAACCGCCGCCTAAGGACGCGAGGGGCGTGAATGCGGTCTCCAACTCAGCACTCGCGGCAGGTCTTGATGCCGAAGACCGAATAGAGCGGGCACAGCTTAAGCGTCGAGGTCGCCAACATGACGACGCCGACCGCGGCGGCGCCGAATTTAAAGACCGCGCCGTCGAACAGCGGAAGACCGCTCAAGAAAGCCAAGTAGAGAAGCGCGGCGCCAAGGGCCGCGCGCAGGATGCGGTCGACTGTTCCAACATTGGTCGTCATGACGCTCTCCGTGATTGAAGCTAAGCGTCGGATACAAGCTCGCGCCGAGCGCTTCAGTGATATTGTCACCGACCGGCGGATTTCCGCGGATCGGTCAGGCGCTGTCCGCCAGGGCGCGCAGCGCAGGCTTGTCGATCACGGCGATCCGTCCACGCGATTGAGCAATGTGCCCGCGCTTCTGGAACTCGTTCAGCACACGAGAAACGACTTCCCGGGCCGTGCCGAGTTCGCTGGCGATCTGCGCATGGGTCGCCGCGATCTCGCGATCGCCGCCCGCCAGAACCAGCAACCTCTCCGCAAGTCTGACGTCGATCCGACCGAACGCCACGTCGTCGATGACCCGCAGTAGATCGATCAGGCGTCGGGAATAGGCGGCGAAGACGAAGTTTCGAAACGCCGGCTCTTCGGCCGCAAGAGCGTCGAACGCGCGCTTCGGCAGGACGACCACGGTGACCTCCGTCTCGGCCACGCCCTCGGCGTTGTAGGCTTCTTCGGCCAACATGCAGGCGGTGGTCAGAACACAGCTTTCGCCGGCCTCAACGCGATAAAGCACGATCTCGCGACCATTGTCGGAGGTCTGCGAGACGCGGATCGAGCCCTCGACAAGGAAGAGCAGGCTGTCCGGAACATTCTCCGGTCCGAACACCTGTCGTCCCTTCGCAAAGGTCCGCGCCTGGGCGACGGTCTGGAGTCGGCGGCGGACCTCGGGCGGCAACGCCTTGGTGCCCTCGAACCGCTCCGTCCAATTCCCGATGCTCATCGCGCCCTCCGCATTGGCTCCACGACGCCCTCTTCGATGGCGGCGATCCGAACCCGAAGCGCGCCCCGGCTCCAAGCGCTTTCCGAGCACATCGGCTCATCGAGCGCCGTTAGACGCTGACGACGCCATGCAGGCTCGGCCCACGGCTCTTGTTCAGGGGAACGACGTTTCCGATATCGCCCCCGTGGCTGAGGGAAAATCGTCTCCGGGAAAGCCGGTGTGGATCATACCGCTTCAGCTTAATAGGTGGACACGCGTCTTCCGGATGAGCGGCTCTGGACGCGATTTAGTCTCCTGACATTTTCGCACGCCTCCCGGACCCGGCCCATGCGCGTACTAACCGTCCTCGATCATCCCGACCCGGGATCGCTCTCCGCCGCGGCGGCGGCGCGGTTCGGCGCGGGGGCACAAGCGGCGGGGCATGAGGTGGAGTTGGCCGATCTCCACGCCGAGCGCTTCGATCCCCGCTGGAGCCCGACCGACGTCGCGCGCCAAGCCGGCGGCCCGACCCCGCCGGACCTCCTCCGCGAGCAGGCCCGCATCGACCGAGCCGACGCCGTCTGCCTCGTCTTCCCGCTCTACTGGTGGGGCATGCCCGCGATGACCAAGGGCTGGATCGACCGCGTCTGGTCCTTCGGCTGGGCCTATGACCAGCTCGACGACCCCGAGAAATCGCTTCAGCGCCCGCGCACGCTCGTCCTCCTGGTCCTCGCCGGCGCACGTTCGGACGAGATGGAGCAGGAGGGCTTCAACGCAGCGCTCGAGACCGCGTGGCTGAAGGGGACCTTCGGCTACTTCGGTTTCACCCGCCGCACGATGGAGGTCCTGAACGGGACCGAGGGCTCCGAGGCCCGTCGCAAAGCCCTGCTCGAACGCGCCCGCGAGGCCGGCCGCACCCTCGCACCCCCGCCCGAGCCGGGCTGAGCCGAGAGCGCCCTCACTCCAGCCGCGTGAAGACCGCGCGGCCCACGCCCTGCAGCCCATCGGGCGTCAGCGCGTGCGGCGTGGCCAGCAGGCGCACGGACTGGCGCGGTTGGGTCTCCGCGTTCTTCGCCGCATAGGTCTCGCCGCTGTCCGCGCCTGCGTCCCACACCCAAAGCGGCGCCTCGATGCGCGCGACCCAGGCGCCCTCCGCGCGAAGCGGGACCGACGCGACGCCGGTGATCCAATCCGGGCTCGGCGCCAGCATCGTCGCGAAGGAGACGAGCGCGTGCCGCTCCGTCGCTTCGAACTCGGCCCTCACCGTCCCGGACCCTGCGTTGAGCGCCGGGGCGAAGAACACGGCGCCCACCCGGCGGCGGCGCATCGCCTCCGCCAGCTCCGCCTCGAGCACGCTGGTCCGCCCGTTGGTCGCCACCAGCGCGAAGCCGGAGGAGGCCGTGTCTCCGTCGCGGAACAGCGCGTAGCGGCTGGTGTGGGTCGTCCCGATCACGCGGGAGAAATGCGCGTTCTGTGGATAGTCGAGCGGATGCCGCGCCGGCGTCCAATCGAGCTGGATCTCGACCCGGTAGCGCGCGGTCTCCGCGCTCTCCTCGGCCGCCGCCGCGCCCACGATCGCGGCCGCAAGCGCCGCCGCCGCCCAAATCATCCGCATCGCCCGCGCCTCCCGCTCGTCTCAGATCAGCGCGACCCCACCCGATTATTCGCTCAAGCGAAACCCAAGGTTTCGCGATCGCCCGCGCGTTTTCGCTAGGGCCCTCGCCGCTTTCGGCCTAAGTGCAAAGCTTGTTCGCAAGAGAACCCGCCATGCGCGCCCTCCTTCCCGTTCGCAAGACCGTTTTCGTCGCCGACGCCGACCGGCTGCCCCCCTGGCGCCGGCCGGAGGCGCTGCTGATGCTGATGGCGCTCGCCATGCCGCTCGCCTTTTCGGTGTGGATGGCGCTCCTCAACAATTTCAGCCACGACGTCATCGACTTTTCGGGCGACGAGATCGGCGCCGTTCAGATGGTGCGCGAGATCCCGGGCTTTCTCGCGGTGCTGGTGGTCTACCTGCTGCTGTTCTTCCGCGAACAGACGCTCGCCATCGTCTCGCTGGTGCTGCTTGGCGCAGGCACCCTGATGACCGGCTATCTCCCGACCTTCTGGGGGCTGGTGCTGACCACGATCATCAGCTCGATCGGCTTTCACTACTTCGAGACCGTGAACCAGTCGCTGCAGCTCCAGTGGATCCCGAAGGAGCGCGCGCCGATCGTGCTGGGGCGGCTGGCGGGCATCGGCTCCTCGACCGCCTTCGTCGCCTTCGGTCTGGTCTGGCTGTTCTCGCTCGAGAGCGTCGGCGGGTCGGAGCCGCCCTACATCCTGCTCTACGCGCTCGGCGGCGCCGCCACGACCTTGCTCGCCGCAGCCGCCTGGCTGCTCTATCCGCAGTTCGAGGGCGCCTCGGTCCAGCGTCGCGAGATGGTGCTGAAAAAGCGCTACGGGCTCTATTACGCGCTGATCTTCCTGGCGGGCGCGCGACGGCAGATCTTCGTGGTGTTCGCTGCCTTCATGATGGTGGAGAAGTTCGGTTACGGGCTGAACGCGGTGGCGCTGCTCCTGATCGTCAACCACGCGGTGAACGTCTTCTTCGCGCCCTTCATGGGCCGGATGACCGCCCGCTTCGGCGAACGGGCGGTCCTGACATTCGAGTATGTCGGGCTGGTCTGCGTGTTCTCGGCCTACGCGCTGGTGCTCTACCTGACCACGGTTCCGGGCTGGTCCCTGGCGTTGCTCGCGGGCGCCGCCGCGGTCCTCTATGTGGTCGACCATCTGTTCTTCGGCCTGCACTTTGCGCTGAGGACCTACTTCCAGAAGATCGCCGATCCGGAGGACATGGCCCCGACCGCCGCGGTGGCCTTCACGATCAACCACATCGCCGCGGTCGCGCTGCCGCTGCCGCTCGGGATCCTCTACGACGTCTCTCCGGGCGCGGTGTTCGCGATCGGCGTGACCCTCGCCTGCGGGTCCCTGATCCTGTCCCGGCTGATCCCGCGCCACCCCTCGAAAGGCGCCGAGACCACGCTGACGGCGCCAGGGCCGCGCCTCTCCCCGGCGGAATAGAGCGCATACGCGCTGGTTTCTCGCGCGCCCGCGCGCTATGTGCCCGGCCGGACCAGAAACGACGGACCGAGGCGAAAGCACGGACCGACACGGCGCGCGGAGAGCATCATGGCCAAGATCACCTACATCGAATTCGGCGGAACCGAGCACGTCATCGACGTTGCGGAAGGCGTCACCGTGATGGAGGGCGCGCGGGACAACAACATCCCCGGCATCGACGCCGATTGCGGCGGCGCCTGCGCCTGCTCCACCTGCCATGTCTATGTCGATCCCGCCTGGGTCGACAAACTGCCGGCGATCGAGGCCATGGAGGAGGACATGCTCGATTTCGCCTGGGAGAAGAAAGAGAACTCCCGCCTGTCCTGCCAGTTGAAGGTCACCTCCGACTTCGAAGGCCTCGTGGTGCGGATGCCCGAAAAGCAGGTCTGACCGCCGGCCGCCTTCGCGCTGAGGGCCTTTGTCGCAGCTTGAGGGACCTCAAATCGCGGGGGCAACCGATCGCGTAACGCTTAAGTGTCAGGTTTGAACGACACCAGGACGCCGCAATGCTCGACGCCTCCGCGCAGAAGACCTCGATGACCGTCGCAGACCCGGGCGGCCAGTACGAGACCGACGCTCTCATCATCGGCGCGGGCCCCGTCGGCCTGTTCGCCGTGTTCGAGCTCGGCCTGCTCGACATCAAGGCGCATCTTATCGACATCCTCGATCGCCCCGGCGGCCAGTGCACGGAGCTGTATCCGGAGAAGCCGATCTACGACATCCCGGCCTGGCCCGAGATCTCGGGCCAGGGCCTGACGGACCGTCTGATGGAGCAGATCGCGCCGTTCGGCGCGACCTTCCATCTCGGACAGATGGCGGTGAAGCTGGAGCGCACGCTCGACGAGCGCTTCCGCGTGACCACGGACGCCGGCACGGTCGTGACCGCGAAGGTGATCGTCATCGCCGCGGGCGGCGGCTCCTTCACCCCCAAAAAGCCGGCGCTCGACGGCGTCGAGGCTTATGAGGGGACCTCGGTGTTTTACTCGGTCCGCAAGATCGAGCAGTTTCGCGGCAAGCGCCTGCTGATCGCGGGCGGCGGCGACAGCGCGCTCGACTGGACCCTGAACCTTGCGCCCGTGGCCGAGAGCGTCGCCCTCATCCACCACCGAGACGGCTTCCGGGCCGCGCCCGACAGCGTCAACAAGATGCGCGCGCTGGTGGCCGAGGGCAAAATCGACCTCCACATCGCCAAGATGACCGGCATCAGGGGCCCGGACGGCGTTTTGACCGCCATCGAGGCCCAGTCGAAGGAGCGCGGGGCCTATGAGATCCCCTGCGACACGCTGCTGCCGTTCTACGGCCTGACCATGAAGCTCGGCCCCGTCGGCGAATTCGGCTACGAGGTGAAGGACGGTCTGATCCCGGTCGACACCGAAAAGTTCGAGACCTCGACGCCGCGGATCTTCGCGATCGGCGACATCAACTGGTACCCGGGCAAGCTGAAGCTGATCCTGTCGGGCTTCCACGAAGGCGCGCTGATGGCGCAGCAGGCGTTCCGCTACGTGTTCCCCGACAAGAAGCTGCGCTTCCAGTACACCACCAGCTCGACCAACCTGCAGGAGAAGCTCGGCGTCCGCTGACGCTCGGCAACGCTTCGGAGGCCTGCATGAAGATCCATGTCGTCGATCTCGACGGAAAAACCCACGCGCTCGAGGCGGAGCCCGGCTGGCGCGTGATGGAGATCATCCGCGACTGGGGCGTGCCGATCAAAGCGGAGTGCGGCGGCGCCTGCCAATGCGCGACCTGCCATGTCTTCGTCGCCGACGACTGGCTCGACCGTCTGCCGCCGAAGAGCGACGAGGAGGAGGATCGTCTGGCCGACGCGCCGTCTGAGGACGAGAATTCGCGCCTCTCCTGCCAGATCATCTTCCAGCCCGAATTGGACGGCCTGACGCTGACCCTGGCCCCCGAGACCAAGCCCTGAATGCGGCCGCGAGAAACCGGTTGATCTGAGGGCGCCCCCCACGTACCTCGATTTTCGCGGCGGAAACCGTCTTCGCGACGGCCCGCGGGATCTCTGACGAAGGGCGGCGAAATGGCGAAAAAGATCTACGCCGATGCGAAAGAAGCGCTCGACGGCCTGCTGTTCGACGGCATGTTCATCGCCGCCGGCGGCTTCGGTCTTTGCGGCATTCCCGAACTGTTGATCGACGCGATCAATAAAGCCGGGACCAAAGACCTGACCGTTGCGTCCAACAATTGCGGCGTGGACGATTTTGGCCTCGGCATTCTGCTCGGCTCCAAGCAGATCAAAAAGATGCTGTCCTCCTATGTAGGTGAGAACGCCGAATTCATGCGCCAATACCTGTCCGGCGAGTTGGAGCTCGAGTTCAACCCGCAAGGCACGCTCGCCGAGCGGATGCGCGCGGGCGGCTGCGGCATCCCGGGCTTCTTCACCAAGACCGGCGTCGGCACCGTCATCGCCGAGGGCAAAGAGCACAAGGATTTCGACGGCGAGACCTACATTCTCGAGCGCGGGATCGTCGCCGACCTGTCGATCGTGAAGGCTTGGAAAGCTGACGAGACCGGCAACCTCGTGTTCCGCAAGACGGCCCGCAACTTCAACCCGCCGGCCGCGATGTGCGGCAAGGTCTGCGTGGTCGAGGTCGAGGAGATCGTGCCGACCGGCAGCCTCGATCCGGACACCATCCATTTGCCGGGCATCTACGTGCACCGTCTGATCCAGGGCGAGCACGAGAAGCGGATCGAACAGCGCACCACGCGCGCCGCCTGATGCCGTCGCCGCGGATCATCGGCGCGGCGCAGCTCGTGCCCGTCGCCGACCTGGAGCGGAGCGTCGCCTTCTACACCGGCGCGCTCGGCTTCGAGGAGGTCATCCGCAGCGCCCCCTACAAATTCGTGACCGTTCGGCGGGAGGGCGTCATGATCGGGCTCCAGGGCGACATGGACGCGAACGCGGTGAAGGTCACGGGCGAGATGCTGGCGACGCAGGTCTGGGTGCGGGATCTCGACGGCCTCTGGGCCGAGGTCGGTCCAAAGCTCGAGGCGCTGGGCCTGCCCGACGGCCGCCTCCGCGCGCCCTTCACCCAGCCCTACGGCGTCAAGGAATTCCACGTGAAGGACCCCGACGGGTTCCTGATGCTGTTCGCCGAGGCGGCCGACGCCGGCCTCTCGGCCTGACGAGGAGAAAAGACGATGCCTTGGGATCGCAACCAGATGGCCGCCCGCGCCGCGCAGGAGCTGCAGGACGGCTGGTACGTGAATCTCGGGATCGGCATCCCGACCCTGGTCTCGAACTACATCCCCGAGGGGATCCAGGTGACCCTGCAGTCGGAGAACGGCATGCTCGGGATGGGGCCGTTCCCGACCGAGGACGAGGTCGATCCGGACCTGATCAACGCCGGCAAGCAGACCATCACGGAGCTGCCCCACACCGCCTATTTCGACAGCGCCCAGAGCTTCGGCATGATCCGCGGCGGCAAGATCGCCATGGCGATCCTCGGCGCGATGGAGGTCGCGGAGAACGGCGATCTGGCGAACTGGATGATCCCCGGCAAGCTCGTGAAGGGCATGGGCGGCGCGATGGATCTGGTCGCGGGCGTCGGCCGCGTGGTCGTCATCATGGACCACACCAACAAGGCGGGCGAATCGAAGCTCCTGAAGGAGTGCACCCTGCCGCTGACGGGCACGGGCGTGGTCGACCGGGTGATCACCAATCTCGGCGTATTCGACGTGGTCGAGGGCGGCCTGAAGCTGGTCGAGCTCGCCCCGGAAGTGACCGAGGACGAGGTCCGCGACAAGACGATCGCGACCCTCGTCTGAGCGCTCTGACGCGCAGCGCCCGGTCCGGGAAGGAGACGCCGACTAGCGCCCCTTACGCGGCGCGCTCCGCGGACGCCAGATAGGCGGCCGCGGCGGCCCGCGCATCCACCACGGCGTCCTCGATCTCGCTGAGCAGCGCATGCGCGGGGGACGCGCCCTCCGCGATCGTCGTCGCTTCGGCGAGCCGCATCAGGCCAAGCGTCCGCGCGGTGCCCTTCAGCCCGTGCGCCGCATTGCTCCAGGCCCGCCGATCGCGGGTCGTCACCGACTCCGAAAGCGCCGCCAGGTAAGTGGCCGTTTGACCGAAATAGAGGTCGAACAGCTCTTTCTGCAGCGACACGTCATGCATCGTGTTCTCGCCCAAAATGGCCGGCTCGAGGCTCTTCAGGCGGGGTCCCGGCGCTGCGCGCGAGGGGCTCGACAGGTGTGAAGACACGGGCTCTCTCCGTCGGACCAATGGGTCCAGGAGAGCGTATTTCCGAAAGATTTATGGCCCGTTTAGGCGAGATCGCGGCGCGGTTGGGGCGGCCGCCGCGGCGCTGTTGCTGCGTTGCAGCACGCCTTTTCACCCTTCAATCGAACCGCGGCGTATTGAGCATCGGCAGCACCACCACGGTCGCTGTGTCAGGCAGGCTCGCCTTCGACGCCTTCAGCCGCGGATCGTCCCGGATCTCGACCGCGAACTGGTCTCGCATCCCATCCAGAAACGGCGTCAGAGAATAGGTGCTCCAGAAATGCATCGGGATCACCACTCGGGCCCGGAGCGTCTTCAGCGTGGTGATCATCTCGTCGAGGCTCATCGTGTAGACCCCGTCGACCGGCGCGAACACGACGTCGAGAAAGCCGACCTGCGCAAACTGCTCCGCCGTCGGCAGGTGGTGCAGATGGCCGAGATGCCCGATGCAGAGATCGCCGACCTCGAAGACGAAGATCGAGTTCCCGTCCTCGACCCGCCGCACGCCGTAGAGCAGGTCCGTCGTGACGTTGCGGATCCGCATATCTCGGAACCGCACCTCATGCGCCGCCGGCGTCTCTCCGTCGCCCCAGCCGCGAAGCGTGTGGACGGTCTCGCTCGGGATCTGGTCGGTGAAATGCGTCTCATGCGCGTTGTTCATCGTCACGACGTTGGGCGTCGGCCCGGGGCCGCTCGAGCCCGCATAGTCGGTCGCGACGATCACCCCTTGCGGGGTCTCGATCCGAAAGGTGGCGTGCCCGATGAAGGTGATCCCGACCTCGCCTTCCGACAGGTTCCCCGGCGCGAACTGCGCTTTCTTCACGAGGCTCGCATAGGGCGGCGCCGGCGCGTCGGACACGCCGAAACACGCGGACGCCCAGGCCCCTGCTGGAGCAAGGAGAACGGCGGCGGCGAACGACAGGGCGAGACGGCGCATAGGGGCTCCTGAACGCGATGACGCCCGCATGGGTTGCAGGCCATTCAGAGTCACACGCTATCGGATGCAAAGCCGATCGCAAGGGGCGCCGTCTTCCGATCGTTTCGAGACATCCCCCGATTGACCTCGGCTTTCGGTTCGCCGGACGCTGCCCTTGGGATCCGTACGATTCGGGGAAGGCAATGAACGAAGAAAAACTGATGGCGCTGCTCGGCAAGATCGTCAGCGACATGGGCGCCGCTTATTCGGTGCCGCTGGTGCGCATGGGAGAGCAGCTCGGGCTTTACGCCGCGCTGAAAACCCACGGCCCGCTCACCAGCGCCGGGCTCGCCGAGAAGACCGGCTGCGCCGAGCGCTACGTCCGCGAGTGGTGCGCCAACCAGGCCGCGAGCGGCTATATCGATTTCGACGCCGATGCGGGGACTTTCAGCCTCAGCCCCGAGCAGGCCCTCGCCTTCGCCGACCAGAACAGCCCGGTCTACATCCTCGGCGCCTTCGACAACGCCATCACCGGCATCGAGAATCAGCCGAAGGTGCAGGCCGCCTTCCGCACCGGCGAGGGCGTCGCCTGGGGCGATCAGGCGGCCTGCATGTTCTGCGCGGTCGCCAAGTTCTTCCGCCCGGGCTACGCGGCCAATCTGGTCGGGAGCTGGCTGCCGGCGCTCGACGGCGTCGTCGACCGGCTCAAGCAGGGCGGCAAGATCGCCGATGTCGGCTGCGGCCACGGCCACTCGACCCTGATGATGGCGGAAGCCTTCCCGAATGCGGAGGTCGTCGGCTTCGACTTCCACGCGCCCTCGATCGAGGAGGCGAACGCTCACGCGGCGTCTCACGGGCTGAAGAACCTGCGCTTCGAGACCGCGACCGCCAAGGACTTCCCCGGCGCCGATTACGACCTCGTCACCTTCTTCGACTGCCTGCACGATATGGGCGACCCGACCGGCGCCTGCGCCCATGTGAAATCGGCGCTCAAGCCCGACGGGGCCGCGATGATCGTCGAGCCCATGGCCGCCGACGCGATGAAGGACAACATGCACGATCTGGGACGGCTGTTTTACGCGGCGTCGACCATGATCTGCGTGCCGACCTCGCTCGCCCAGGATGTCGGCTCGGCGCTCGGGGCTCAGGCGGGGGAAGCCCGGCTGACCGAGGTGATCAAGTCGGGCGGCTTCACCCAGGTGCGCCGCGCCACCGAGACCCCGTTCAACATCGTGCTGGAAGCGCGGCCCTGACAGCAGGGCGACCGGAGGATCTCCGAGGGCGAGCCCCCAGAAACCCTTTTCGGGGATCCTTCTCGGAGATCCTTTTCTGAGATCCTTTTCTGAGATCCTTTTCTGAGATCCCGGTCAGTGCACCGTGCGCGCCCCCCGGCCCCGCTGCGGGAGGGCGCGCTCGATCCGCTTCAGGACGCCCTCGCGATCCCGCCGCCAGTCGAGCGACAGCACCGTCAGCGCCTGCCAACCGAACGCCTGCAGCACGCCGGGCTTCACCACATGGCGCTCCAGCACGTTGCGGTTGGCGTAATGCGCCGGCCCGTCGATCAGCACCGCCAGTTCATGCCCGTCCGACTCGGGCCGCCGCACCGCCAGATCGCAGATGAATTTCGACTCGCCGACCGTCAGATCGACCTCGTAGCCCCGCTCGCGGAGCGCCGCAGCGATTTGCGATGCGACCGGGCTCTCGAGCGCGCTCCGCTCCGGCTGCGCGTGCGGCGCAACCGATGCGAGCGCGCGCCGCATCGCCTCCGCATCGCCCTTAGAGACCGCCTCCGCGTAGCGCAGATACGTCTTCAGACAGAGCGCGCCGGTATTGTAGTCGTTTGTGATCCGGTCCGCCTTGATGCTCGACACCAGCGCGATATGCGCCTTGGCCCGGCTGAAGATCACGTTCAGGCGCTTCTCCCCGCCCGCCCGGTTGATCGGGCCGAAATTCATCCGCATCTTGCCGACCGAATCTGGGGCGTAGCAGACCGAGACGATGATCACGTCGCGCTCGTCGCCCTGGACGTTCTCCAGGTTCTTGACGAACAGCCCGGCGAACTGTCCGTCCTCCTCCCGCTCCAGCTCTTTTTCATAGGCGGCGGCGAACTTGGCGTCGATCTTCGCGAGATCCTCGAGCGCCCGCTCGATCTCCGACTGCTGCGCCTCGGAGAACGCCACCACGCCGATCGTCTGGCCGCCGCCCTCGGACGGTTTCGCCAGCAACAGCCCGCGGACCATCTCCGCGATATAGGCCGCCTCGCCGCCGTTCCGCTGGCTCTCATAGACGCCGAACGGCGTGTGGTGGAAGCTGACCGGCCGCGCCACGACCTCCCGCCAGAACGTCTTGCCTTCGGACGCGTCCTGCGCCTCGACCGCCGGCGCTTCGACCAGACGCCGCACCGACGGCACCGAGATCAGCTTGCCGCCGTAGAACACCGCGTTCGAGAACGCGATGAGCGCCTCCGAACGGCTTCGATAGTGCCAGCCGAGAAGCGTCGAGGGCAGGCTCTTCGCCGCCTGGCCGAGGAAGCTTTCGGCGCGCAGGTCCAGCTCGTCGGCCGCATCGTCCGGGTCGATTTCGTCCGCATCGACGCTCGGCCCCGACCCGAAGAAATTGGTCGGCGGCAGCTGCTTCTCGTCGCCCACCACGATGACCTGCGGGGCGCGGAACAGCGTCGGCGCGGCGTCCTCGACCGACACCTGCGAGGCCTCGTCGAAGATCGCCACGTCGAACAGATCGCCCGCCAGCGGCAGCACGTCCGCGACCGAGAGCGGCGACATCAGCCAAACCGGCTTCAGATCCGCGATCACCGGCCCGGCGTCGCCGGACATCAGATCCCGCAGCGTCGCGTTGCGGTTCGACTTTTCGAGCGCCGCGCGACCCTTGGCGTAGGCCTCGCGCTTGGCGAGATCTTCCGCGCTCGGCGCTTGCGCCGCGTCCTCGAACAGATCGCCGCCGAGCCCCGCGCGTTTGCCGCCGATGGCGCTCGCCCGCACCGCGCGGGCGAACCGCGCCTGGGTCTCGAGCAGCAGCGCCTTGGCGTTCGCCTTGCGGAACGCGCTCATGGCGTCGGCGATCTTCGCGCTGGTCTCGTCGACGCTGAAGCCGGTCATTTCACGAAGCGCCGGGCGCACCACCATGGCGCGCTCGACCGCGCGATCCAGCACCGCCGCCTCGATGCCGTCGATCGTCAGATCGAGCGTCCTCAGAGCGGAGCGCACCGCCTCCGGTGCGCCGGAGAGCGCCCGAAGCGCGGGCGCGAAAGCGGGCAACGCATCCCGGTTCTTCTCGAGCTCCGCGAGCGCGGCGAACGCCTTCACCGCCGGCAGGGCGTCGAGCCCTTCGAAGCATTCTGAGATCGCCGCCCGCGCCGCGTCCGCCTCCGGCTTCAGCTTGGCGAGCGCCTGGATCTGCTCGATCGCCGCCTCGGTCTCCTCGCGCGGGGCGTTCTTGTAGGAGGCCTCCCGCGCCAGATCCATCAGCGGCGTCGCGAACCGACCTTCGCGCGGCTCGCCGGCGTCGCGATCCTCGGCGACCCGGAGCGCGGCGTCGCCCTCCTTCAACCCGATCAGCGCCGCGAGGCGCCGCTCGACCCGGTCTCGCTCCTCCGCGGCCTCGTGCTCGCGCGCCAGATCCGCCAGCACGTCGCTCACCCGCGGCTGGATCGCCAGCTCCTTGAAGCCCGCGCGCTCCGCGACCTCCGCCTTCACCTGACGCCACGCGCTCGACATGAAGGACAGCAGCTTGCCCTCCTGCGCCCGCGCCACCATCAGCGCCCGCTCGGTCTCGACCGGAGAGAGCTTGTCGTTCCAGATCCGCGTCCGCCCCTCGGCCCGCGTGAGCGACTCCCGCGCCTCCTGCACCAGCCGCGCGTCGGCGTTAAAGGTGTTGGACAGATAGCTGTCCGGATCCAGGATCGCGAGTTTGCGCGCCGCCGCCACCGGAGACAGACGGTGCGCGTAATCGATCTGGGCGAACAGCGCGCCAAGCGGCGCGGGCTCCGTCCGCGTCCAGATCGCCAGCTCCGCGGCGGCGTTCATCCGCTCCAGATGCGGCTTCAGCGCATTGAGCGCCGCAGTCAGTCGCTCGAACAGCTGCGGATCGCCCGACGCGCTGGCCGAAACGAACCGCGCCGGATGGCGCGCCAGGATCGGCTCCGACCCGATCCGGGTCAGCGCCGCCGCCATCGCCTGCGCCGCCTCGCGTCCCTCGCGCCAATCCGCGAGCGTCGGCAGCAGATCCGCCCAGCCCGGCAGCGGCGCGAGCGCCCCGCCGCGGGTCGGATGCATCGGCTCAGACGGCGCCAGCCCCGTCGCGGCTTTCGCCGCCGCAAGCGTGGCGAGCTTGTGCATCGGCTCGCCCTCCGCGACCGACGTCATATCCTCGTCGAGCGCTTCGAGCTGACTGAGGGACGCGAGCGCCCGGAGCGCCGCCTCCTCGCGCTCCTGCGCCGCGGCGGCGGCCTCCTGGTCCACATTCTCCCGCCAGCTGTCGTAGAGCGCCTTCACATCCTGGATGAACGGCCGTCGGTCTTCCTGGCTGTCATGCACCAGCGCGCACAAGCGATGCAGCCCGAGGCCGCGCAGCCGGTGATGCACCACGTCGAGCGCCGCGCGCTTCTCGCAGACGAACAGCACGCGTTTGCCGCGTCCGATGAAGTCCGCCACCAGGTTCGCGATCGTCTGAGACTTGCCGGTGCCGGGCGGTCCCTGGATCACGAAGCTCTCGCCGGAGCGCGCGCGATGCACCGCCGCCTCCTGCGTCGGATCCGAGATCACCACCTGATGCCGATCGCCGAGCGGCGGCGTCTCCGGCTCCGACCCGAGCGGGCGGGCGCCGTCGGAGAACAGCTGCTCGAACGGCGGCGACCCCGGCAGCGCCTCCTCGGCCAGCAGCTCGTCATAGTCCCGCACCAGCGACATCTTGCGGTAGTTGAAGTTCGCAAGCGTCACGGAGCAGAGATCGAAGGCCCAGACCAGCTCGTTCTCCGTGCCGGGCTCGACCAGCTCGTGCACATAGGGGGGCGGCGGGGTCTGCGCCGCCGCCCGGCGCGCCCCGCCCTCTCGCGGCGCCATCTCCGCAGCGGCCCGCGGCGCGGCCGCGGCGGGCGTCAGCGCACCGGCGAAATCATGCTTCGGCGGCTCGGCGGGGCGCACATAGCGATGAAAGAGCTGATCGCCGAGCGGCCGGAACCCGGTCGGGTTGTAGCTGTAGTCGCAATGGAACCGGTTCCGCGCGCCGGGCCCGGTCGGCCGGCTCCGGCGCTTGAACAGATCCGCCCGTCGCCGCGCCCGCTCATGCATCAGCCGGATCTGCGGCCGGTCGATCTTCTCGAGCCGGACGCCCGGCTCCGTATCGGCGATCTGTTCGGCGAGATTGCGATGGAGCGCGTCGATCGCCTTCGGATCCTCCAGATCGACGCTGTCCGGCAGCTCGACCCGGTAGAGCATCGACAGATAGCGCCGCAGCGTGGGGTTCACCTCCGCCCGGTTCGACAGCGCCCGGAGCGACAGCTGGTCCCGCACGCCCGGGACCTTCTTCAGCTCGACCGGGATCAGCAGGAGAGGCGAGGAGATCGGCTCCTCCGGCGCGTCCTTCAGGTTCCGCCAGCGCAGGAACGCCGCGACCAGCCGCAGCTGAGACCGCCCGAACTCCTTTTTGTCGCGATTCGCCTGCTTCAACAGGTTCATCAGCGTCGGCGTGACATGCGGCATCTCTTCGATGCGCAGATACTCCGACAACCGCATCGGCTCGCCCGTCATCAGCTGATCGCGGGCATGCGAGGTCCAGGTGAAGAGCTGCTCCTCCCGGATCGCCGAGACCCGCAGCACGATCGGCGTCGACGCCTCGGTCAGGTTCAACTCCGCGGTCGACGGCTTATGGAACAACAGCTTGTTCCGCCGCGACATGTCGTAGAGCCGCCCCCGCAGCTCATCGAGGATCTGCTGCTCGCGGGGCAGCTTTTTCTCGGGCTTGTCCTGCGTCCGGCTCTGGCCGATCCGGCGGTGGTTCTCGAGTCCGCGGATCAGATCCGGCAGATCCTGCGCGCGCCGGCGGCGATCGAGCTCGGTCATCCGCATCAGGATCTGCGCGGCGACCGGATGCAGCCGGCGATTGAGCTGATGGAGCCGCTCGCGGTTCGCGGCGAACTCCGCAAGCTGCGCGGGCTCCGTGAAATCGAGCCCCGTCGCGAGCGAAGCGGCGATCATCCCGAGCGAGAAGATGTCGGTCAGCGGGTCATGATGCAGGACCGCATGCTCCCAGGAGCGGTAGTCCGGCAGGAAAACCGGCGTCTTCGGCGGCTGTCCGCGCATCCCGATCCGGAGCGATTCATGCTCCTCGACATCGTAGGCGTTCCCGCCGAAGGCCCCGCCCAGCTCGAGCGCGCCGCCCTGGACGCTCTCGATCGCGCCGCCGTTGCGGCTCGGCTCCTTCGACTTCCGGTCCTCGAACCAGAGCCGCCCTTTGTGCACGCGAAGCGCCTCGACCCCGTCGAGCGGCGCGACGCGGCCGACCTCATGGGTCTCCGCCACCTGCCGCATCAGCGGCAGCGCCGCCGCCAGCACGTCCTCCGTGCTGACGCCCTCATAGGCGGAGAATTCCGCCCGCAGATCGTGAAAATCCTGGAACGAAGAGTCCGCCTTGCCCACGGGGTCTCGCCGCGCGGCCGCGCCGCGCGCCGCGCTCATCGGGCGCCTCCCGCAGCGGTTCGGGGCGGCGGGAAGGGCGGCCCGCCCTCGGCCCCGATCTCCGCCTCGTTCCGCCGCTCGAGCCGGTCGAGCACCCGCCGCGCGCCGTCATGCGCCTCCGGATCCGTGATCGGCGTGAAGGCCCCGCCGTCGAGATCCGCCAGCAGAGACTCGGCCCGCGCGAGGATCGCCTCGGCGTTCTTCTCGATCTCGCCGAGCTTCGTGCGCGTGATCTTCAACTCCCGCGCCACCACCTCGCGAAACTCCGTGTGAAATCCGAAATCGCTCGAGAACATCAGCGCCTGCGCCATGATCATCTCGTCGAGCTCCGGATCGACGGTCGCGAAGTCGAGAATCAGATACGCCAGATACTCCTTCACCGTCGGGCTCGCGGATTTGATCTGCGCGCGCAGCCCGTCGACCGGATCGGAGGGCCGCACCCCGCGGTCGATCGCCTCCGACAGCTGCGGCGAGATCCGCGCCGCGTGCTCGCGGAGCCGATCGCGCCCGCGCCACGGATCCGACAGGAATTCGACGAGCACCGCATGAGTGAGGTCCGACAGCGCCTCCTGCGCCAGCAGGTCCAGCTGCTCGAGCGGCGGCGCGCCCTCGATCAGCGACTGCGCCCGCGCCTCGGCGATCCCCGGATCATGCGCCCAGGCCGCCAGCAGCGCCGCCCTGAGATGACCCTCGCCGTGCCCGTCGGGCCCCGGATCCTCCTCGAGCGCCGCCTCGGCCTGCGCCAGATAGGCCGCCCCGCTGACATCGTCCTGCCCGCTCGCGATCTTCACTTGGGCCCGAAGCGCCGGATCCAGATCGCCGACCGCCCAAAGCCCGTAGCGGTCCGCATAAAGCTCGGTGTTGAGCCGCTCCAACCGCGCCGACGCGGAATAGGCGGGCGCGCAAGTCGGCTGCGACGTCGCCCATTGCAGCAACCGGTTCGCGGTCCAGAGCCGCCCCTCGTCGAGCGTCCAGAGCTTGTGGTGCGCCAGCTCGTGTCCGAGCGTGAACCGCAGCTCGGCGGAGGTCAGCGCCCGCAGGAGATCGCCCGCGAGCACCACATGCGCCTCGGCCGGATCGAAGAACAGCGCGGCGTTCCGCGCGCGCCCGGCCGCTTCGCCCTGATAGAGCGAGACCGGAACGGAGATCTCCATGGCCTCCGCGATCTCCCGCGCCGCGTCGTAGAGCGAGGCGTGGTCGGTCGGATCGAGCTTGTAGGCGCGGCGCCGGATCTCGACGCCGAGCTGGCTCGTCGCCTCCTCCGCCACTTTCTCGCTGGCGAAGAACGCCCAGAGTCCCTCGAACCGCCGCGACAACAAATTGGCCAGCCGGCGATGATAGGCGGTCGGCGACGGCGCCTGATGGCGCGTGAAGGCGGCGTCTGGCATGGGCGCGGGCGCTCTCTCGATGTCCGGGACCCGGAGCCCCGATCGCGGCTCCAAAGGCGCTCAACGCCTGGAACGAAACGATGGCGATACGAGGACTAGTGGGTCATTCGCTCTCCACCGCGATATAGCGCGTTTCTCCGGGCGACGAAAGCGTGAACTCGGAGAGCGCCGCGCTGCTTCGGGAACGGAGACATCCGCACGCGCCGCGCTCGCCGAATTCGGCGCTCTTCGCCCGTGCGCGCCCTGGAAGGTGGGGAATTCGCGACCTCTCCCTGTCGCCGCGCAGAACGGCGACCGCGCAACCGCGAGACCAAAAGCCGAGCCGCCAAAGCCCCTTAGACGCGTTCCGCCAGAAACAGAAGGGGCTCGGTCGACGCCGCGCCGCCCATCGCCCGGCATCGCGTCTCGCGCACCCGCACCCGCGGATCGATCAGCGACCTCAACAGCCCCTCGAAGGTCGCCGCGAACAGCCCGCAGACCGGAACCGGCGCGTCCGTGAACCCCAGCGTGAGCGCCGAGTCCTCAATCGTCAGATGATCGGCGCCGTCCACCCGCCGCCAAGCGAATCGCCCGCCGCCGGCGAAGGTCTGGGCGTTCTTGGCGATCGCCGCATAGAGCAGCGCGCGCCCGAACGCCCGCGGCGCGTTGCGGAACACCCGTTGCGCCGCCGCCGGGATCCGACGGGCGAGCAAATAGTCTGCGAGGCTCGCGCCCGCCTGCCGAACGACCCCGTGGGCCTCCTCCTCCCCGAGCAACTCGAACAGCGCGCGGTTCAGATCCGCGGCTTCGCCGGCGGGGATCATGTCGCTCGGCCGCCGTTCGAGCCGGTGGCCGAGGCCGGCTCTGAGGAACGTCCGCGACGCCATCGCCGATCCGTGGCGCGCGATCAGGGCGTCGGCGACCTGGGTGAGAGCGTTCGGCCCGATCAAGCGCCGCGCGGCGAGCGCCTCGTTGTCATTGGCCGCGCGCGCCCCGCCGCACTGCATCTCGGCCCGGCGGTTCACGGTCGCGCTCCCGCCGCGCCCCGCTCCTCGACCATCTGCTCCGTCGAACCGCCGCAGGCCATCGCCTTGGCCTGCGCCTCCCCGGCGATCTTCCGATTGTGCTTATGCTTCCACTCGACGCCGGCCATCGAGGCGCGCTTGCGGTTCATGTCGAACTTGAAGTCCACCTTGCCTTTCGACTGCGGCCCCCAATAGTCGACGCGGCCGAGATCGTAGAACTTCCGCTCGAACCCGGCCTTCAGGAACGCCTTCAGGCAGCCGAGCAGATACTTCCGCCGCTCGCCTGTCCCCGACCACGGGTAGGAGAACAGCGCCTTGCGCATATAGAACCGGCGGTAATTGTTCATAACCCGATCAAGCAGCTCGCCGCGGTCCATCGCATCCGGCTTAATGATCGGCGTGACGAAATTGTACTTGGCGTAATCGAAGATCTCGACCTTCTCGCCCAGCTCCTGGAACAGATCCGAGAACGGCCAGGGCGTGTACATCGCCCAGTTCGCCAGATCCGGCTTCCAGTCCATCGCCATCTGATAGGTCTCTTCCAGCGTCTCCGCCGTCTCGTTCTCCAGCCCGACGATGAACTGAGCCTCGACCACGATTCCCGCCTCGCGCAGCAGCTGGATCGCGCGCTTGTTGTCGGCGACCGTCGTCTCCTTATGGAACCGGTCCAGCTTCAGCTGCGCCGCCGCCTCCGTTCCGAGCGACACGTGGATCAGGCCGGCCTTTCGGTAAAACGCGAGCTCCGCCTCGTCGCGAAGCACATCGGTCACCCGCGTGTTGATCCCCCAGGTGATCCCGAGATCCCGGTCGATCAGCTCCTGACAGAACGCGACGAACTTCTTCTTGTTGATGGTCGGCTCCTCGTCCGCGAGGATGAAGAAACCGACGCCATGCTCGCGCATCAGCCCCTCGATCTCGTCGACCACCGCCTTCGGGTCGCGGATCCGGTAGTCGCGCCAGAACTTCCACTGGCTGCAGAAGCTGCAGGTGAAGGGGCAGCCGCGGGCCATGTTCGGGATGGCGACGCGCTTCCCGTTCGGGATGTAGATGTATTTGTCCCACTCGAGGACCGACCAGTCCGGCTTGATCGCCTCGAGCTTCTTCACCGTCGGGGCCGCCGCCGTCGCGACGATCTCGCCGCTCGCCCCGTCGCGATAGGCGATCCCCTTGATCGCCTCCCGCTCGGCTGGCCAACGCTTCTCGTCGATGGCGCGGATCAGGTCGACGATGATCTCCTCGCCCTCGCCCCGCACCACCGCATCGATCCAGGGCGCCTCCGCCAGGACCTGCGGATACATGAAGGTGGCGTGGATCCCGCCGAGCACCGTGACCGCGTTCGGATGCAGCTCCTTGGCGATCTTCAACAGATCCTCGGCCTTGTAGATCGAGGGCGTGATCGCGGTGCAGCCGACCACGTCCGGCTTCTCCGCCGCCAACAGCGCCCGGACATCCTCGTCGCTGAGCTTGTTGGTCATCGCGTCGATGAAGCGGATGTCCGCATAGCCCGCCTGTTTGAGCGCGCCGGCGATGTAGGCCGCCCAGGCCGGCGGCCAGTTCCCCGCGATCTCCGCGCCGCCGGAATGATAGTTCGGGTGCAGAAGGACGATGCGCATGACGGGGCTCCTGAGCGGCGGACACTGCCCAAAAGCTGACACGGTGAACGTCAATCTAAGTTGACATAACGCAATTCCCTGCGCTGCGATCTCAGCCTGGACCGAAACGCTGCGAGGTCGCCGACATGCGCGCCGCCCCTCGAAACGCTCTGACCGACATCGCCGGCCTCACGCTCGGTCACGCGACCGACGACCGCCTTCGAAGCGGCGTCACCGTGGTGGTTTGCGCGGAGCCGTTCCCGGCGGCGGTCGATGTGCGGGGCGGCGGCCCCGGCACGCGGGAAACCGACGCCCTGGCGCCGGAAGCGCTGTTCGGCCGGGCCTCCGCGCTCGTGCTGTCGGGCGGCTCGATGTTCGGCCTGGCGGCGGCCGACGGCGTCGCGGCGGCGCTGACGGCGGAGGGTCGAGGTCTCCGCATCGCGCCGGGAGCGCCGCCCGTGGCGATCGTCCCGTCCGCCATCCTCTACGATCTCGGCAATGGCGGCGACAAAGCCTGGGGCGACGCGCCGCCTTACCGCGAGCTCGGCGCCGCCGCCTATCGCGCGGCCGGAGCGGAAGTGGCGATCGGCGCCGTCGGCGCCGGCCGCGGCGCGGTCGCCGGCCGGGTCAAGGGCGGCCTCGGAACCGCCTCAGCGGCGCTCGAGAGCGGCGAGACGGTCGCGGCGCTGGTCGCCGTCAACCCGGTCGGCTCGGTCCTGACGCCCTGCGGCCGCGCCTTCTGGGCCTGGCCCTGGGAGATCGGGGGCGAGTTCGGCGGCGGCCGGCCCGATCTCGCCCATCCGTCGAGCGACGGCTGGGCGCAATCGAAACCACTGCCGCAAACAGCCCTCGCCCCCGCCTCCAACACCACGATCGGCGTGCTCGCGACCGACGCGGCTCTCGACCGGGCGGATCTGAAGCGGGTCGCGGCGATGGCCCAGGACGGCTTCGCCCGCGCGATCCGCCCGGCCCACACCCCCTTCGACGGCGATACGCTGTTCGCCCTGGCGACCGGGTCGGGCCCCGCCTCTCGAGATCCGGCCGCCATCGCCCGCCTCGGCGCCGCCGCCGCCGACTGCGTCGCCCGCGCGATCGCCCGCGGCGTCTGGTCCGCGATCGCCGACCCGAACGGTCCGCCCGCGGCGCGCGACCTGCTGGCGTCGCCATAAGCGGCGCTCGCCGGACGCCTGCGCGCCTCACGACGCGCGCATCCCGCGAATCGCTCCCGCTCCGCCCACGGAGCGGCGCAAAATGGCGCCTTGCATTCGCCCCAAGCCGACGCTACTCAACCGCCTCCCGAGCAGCCCGCTAGGCGCTGCTCCGGCCAGCACCGGTCGAGAGCCGCGTCGGTCGCGAGCACGCCGATCGT
>JBCBRF010000029.1:0-26901 GCA_039819865.1 Pseudomonadota bacterium
GCCGCGAGGCCGGTCGGCTCCGTCTCGCGGCGGCGAACCCGGACGCCGCCGATCCTCGGCTGGGCGTCTGGACGCCCGAGCGCGCCGCCAGGGCGCCGGGGCTTGCGGAGCCCGGCGACGCCCCGCTCGGCCCCGAGGGCGCGCACGGGGCGGCGGTCTCGGCTCTGCCGGTCCCGAGTTTTGCGCTGCGCGCTGTCGACGACACCTGGATCTCGGTCCAGTCGTTCCGCCCCGACGGATCGCGCGCGACATTCTACGAAGGCGTTCTCAGCCCGACGGAGATGCTGGCCCTGCCGGACGATCTCGGCCCCTTGCGCCTGCGCACCGGCAATGCGGGCGGCGCGGTGTTGATCGTCGACGGACGCGCTTATGGCCCGGTCGGGGATCCCGGCGCGGTCCTCACGGTCTCCGACGTGACGCCGGACGGGGCGGCCGCGATCTTCGCTCCTAACGCCGAGATCACCCAGCGCGTCGCGGACGAGGCGGCTCTCGGCGTCTACGCCGGCCCGATCGCCGAGCAACTGGGGATCGCTCCGGCGCCGGAGGCGGCGCCCGCGACCGCGGAGACGACCGCCGCGCCCGGATCCGCAGAGGACGCGGCGAACGCGCAGCAATAGCGGCGTTCGAGCTGTCGGCGCGCACCCGCGCCGGGAGCGCCCGCGGCGCGAGCGCCTGGACGCGGGGAAGGGCGATCCGCCGCCTAGGCTCCGGCGCTCGTCTGCTCTACGTGTCGATCAGGAGAAACGCCGTCCAACGGGAGACCGCGCATGAGCATCCGCCCCTGGCGCGACATCGAGCGCCGCCCCTGCCGTAAGATCCGTGTCGGCCACGGGCCGAACGGCGTCGAGATCGGCGGCGACGCGCCGATCTCCGTCCAGACCATGACGAACACGCCGACCCACGACGCCGACGCCACGATCGCGCAGATCCAGGCTTGCGCCGAAGTGGGCGCCGACATCGTGCGCGTCTCCTGCCCGGACGAGGCGTCGACCGCCGCGTTGCAGCAGATCGTCCAGGCCGTCGACGTGCCGATCGTGGCGGACATCCATTTCCACTACAAACGCGCCATTGAGGCCGCCCGCGCCGGCGCGGCCTGCCTGCGCATCAACCCCGGCAATATCGGCGACGCCGCCCGCGTCCGCGAGGTGGTCCAGGCCGCCAAGGACCATGGCTGCGCCATTCGCATCGGCGTGAACGCGGGCTCTCTGGAAAAGCACCTGCTCGACAAGTACGCCGAGCCCTGTCCGGAGGCGATGGTCGAAAGCGCGCTCGAGCACGCCAAGATCCTGCAGGATCTGGACTTCCACGAGTTCAAGATCTCGGTGAAGGCCTCCGACGTCTTCCTCACCGCCGCCGCCTACCAGGCCTTGGCGGACGCCATCGACTGCCCCCTCCATCTCGGCGTGAC
This sequence comes from Pseudomonadota bacterium, assembly GCA_039819865.1. Taxonomy (GTDB): domain Bacteria; phylum Pseudomonadota; class Alphaproteobacteria; order Rhodobacterales; family Rhodobacteraceae; genus JBCBRF01. The sequence goes on from JBCBRF010000029.1 coordinate 1,409, forward strand.
CGAAGCCGGCGGCCTCCGCGCCGGCACGATCAAGAGCTCGATCGGCCTCGGCATGCTGCTCTGGGGCGGCATCGGCGACACGCTCCGGGTCTCGCTCTCCGCCGATCCGGTCGAGGAGGTGAAAGTCGGCTTCGACATCCTGAAGTCGCTGAACCTGCGCCATAAGGGCGTGACCATCATCTCCTGCCCCTCCTGCGCGCGGCAGGGCTTCGACGTGATCAAGACCGTCGGGATCCTCGAGGAGCGCCTGGCGCACATCTCGACGCCGCTGACGCTCTCGATCATCGGCTGCGTCGTGAACGGCCCGGGCGAGGCGCGGGAGACCGATTTCGGCTTCACCGGCGGCGGGGCGGGGTCCGGCATGGTGTACGTCTCGGGCGTCCAGGACCATAAGATGAACAACGCCAGCATGGTCGACCACCTGGTCGAGATGGTGGAGGCGGAGGCGGAGAAGCGCCAGGCGGAGATCGAGCGGGAGAAGGCGACGACCAAAGCCGCCGAATGACCGGCGACCCTGGATGAGCCCGGACCGACAGACGCGCGTCCAGACCCGCTTCATCGAGGCCAACGGCCTTCGCTTCGAGACCGACGTCGCGGGCGAGGGCGACCGTTTCGCGTTGCTCCTCCACGGCTTCCCGGAGAACAAATACTCCTGGCGCTTCCAGATCCCGATGCTGGCGGAGGCCGGCTGCACGGTCTGGGCGCCGAACCTCCGCGGCTACGGCCGCTCCTCCCGTCCGCCGGCGCGGTCCGCCTATGGGCTCGAGCATCTGACCGCGGACGTCGTCGCGCTCCTCGCCGCCGCGGGGCGCGAGCGCCCGTACCGAGAGCGCATCCTGATCGGCCATGACTGGGGCGCCGCGATCGCCTGGGCCGCAGCGATGGAGAAGCCCGCGCCGATCGACCGGCTGGTCATCCTCAACGTGCCCCATCCGGCGCTCATGCGCCGTGGTCTCGGCACGGCGCGCCAGCTTCTGAAATCCTGGTACATCGGCTTTTTCCAGCTGCCCCTGCTGCCCGAGCTGGCGCTCGGCGCCCGCGGCGCGGACGCCGTCGGCCGCGCCTTCGCCGACACCGTCCGCGACCGCCGCAACTTCACCGACGCCGATCTCGCGGTCTACCGCGCCGCCGCCGCCGCGCCGGGCGCCCTGACCGCGATGTTGAATTATTACCGAGCGAACATCGCCAATCCGCTGATGCGCGCCGTCTCCTCGGAGAGCGCGCCGCGGATCGAGATCCCGACCCTGGTGATCTGGGGCGAAGCGGATCACGCGCTCGGCAAGGAGCTGACGGTCGGGACCGACCGGTTCGTCACGGACCTCACGCTGCGCCGCCTCCCCGGCGTGTCGCATTGGGTGCAGCAGGAGGCGCCGGAGATGGTGAACGCCATGCTCGCCGCTTTTCTGGCGGGCGACCCGGTTCCGGACGCGTCGACTGTCCGAACGGACATCGAGGCGTAGATTTGACCGACGTCCCACCCTATGTGCGGGCGGGTATGCGGTTCGTCGGTCTGGGAGTGGAAGGGTTTGCGGATCTTGGGCATCGTCATCGGCGTCGTCATCCTGCTGGCCGCGGCCGCCGCGGCCTATGTTCGCTTCGCGCCGCCGCCAGCCCCTCAGCCAGCGCTGACGGCCGCGCCGCCGGCCTCGCCCAATTGGGCGCTCGCCGCCCCGCCCGGGGTCGAGACCGCCGGCGCCCCGACGCTCGAAGGACCGGTCTACGCCGCCACGGCGGAGCAGGTTCTGGCGCAGCTCGACGCCGTCGCCGCCGCCGAACCGCGGGTGGAGCGGCTCGTCGCTGGACCCGCCGAGCGCGCCTATGTCCAGCGCAGCGCGCTTGTGGCCTTTCCGGATCTGATCAGCGCGGCGGTCGTCGACCTCTCCGGCGACGCCGCCGCGCCCCGCACCGGCCTCGTGCTCTATGCGCGCTCGGTCTATGGCCGCAGCGATCTGGGCGTGAACCGCGCCCGCCTCGAGCGCTGGATCGCCGCGCTCGACGGCAGGCTCGCGAAGGCGCCCTGAGGGCGCGCGCCGCGCCTACGCGCGCGCCTCGAGCACGATCTTGCCCCGCGCGCGTCCGCTCTCCAGAAAGGCGTGAGCGCGCGTAAGGGTCGCGGCGTCGATGCGCCCGAAGATCTCCGCGAGCGTCGTGCGCAGCCGCCCCGCATCGACCATCTCGGCCACGCGGCCCAGCAGTCGCCCTTGCTCCGAAATGTCCGCGGTCCCGAACATCGAGCGCGTGAACATGAACTCCCAATGGAGCGAGAGGCTCTTGAGCTTCAGCTTCGCGATGTCGAACGCTTTGGGATCGTCGATCAGCGCGAGCTTGCCCTGCGGACGCAGACTCTCGACGATCGCGTCGAGATGCTCGTCGGTGCCGTTTGTCGCCAGCACCGCCGACACGCCGTCCGGCGCCATCGCGCTCAGCTGCGGCCCCCAAGCCTGAGCGTGATCGAGAACCTGGTGGGCGCCGAGCTCAGAGACCCAGGCCTGCGTCTCCGGACGGCTGGCCGTCGCGATCACCGTGGCGTCGGTCAGAGCCCGGGCGAGCTGGATCGCGATCGAGCCGACGCCGCCGCCGGCCCCGACGATCAGGAGCGGGCCGGCGCCGCTCGACTCGAGGCGCAACCGATCGAACAGCGCCTCCCACGCCGTAATGGTCGTGAGCGGTAGCGCCGCCGCCTCGGCGAAAGACAGGCTCGCCGGCGCTTTGCCGACGATCCGGTGGTCGACGGCCTGCCGTTCGGCGTTCGAGCCGGGCCGGGTCAGATCGCCCGCATAAAACACGCGGTCTCCAACGGCGAACCCGTCGACGTCCGCCCCGACCGCTTGCACGACGCCGGCCGCGTCCCAACCAAGGATCCGGGCGGGGCCGGAGCGGGTCTCCGCGGTCGGTTCGAACAGAGTGCGGACCTTCCAGTCGACGGGGTTGACCGAGACCGCTTTGACCTCGACCAACAGGTCCCTCGGACCCATTTCCGGGTCGGGCGCGTCGAAATCGACCAGCGCGTCCGGCGCGTCGATGGGGCCGGCCTTGTCATATCCAACGGCTTTCATGAGCGTGTTGTCTCTCCGAGCGCCGCGGGACGTCGCGGCTCTTCGGAGCTGGGGTCTCAGCGGCCGCGGCGGGATACGGAAAAATTCGTCACCTAGTGACGTTTGTGAAAGGACCGAGCATGGCCCACTCTCGCTACGACTGCGGACCGGGATGCCCGGTGGCGGCGACGCTCGACCTGATCGGCGGCAAATGGAAAGGCTCGATCCTCTATCTGCTGCTCGACGGCCCGTTGCGCTTCAACGTGCTTCGGCGCTTGATGGGGGATGTGGCCGAGCGCACGCTCTCGCTCGCGCTCAAGGATCTGCAAGCGTCGGGTTTGATCGCGCGCCGAGTGATCGACCAGGCGCCGCCGGCGGTCGAGTACCGGCTGACCGAGGCGGGGGAGACCCTTCGTCCGGCGATCATCGCGCTCCGGGACTGGGGGTTGCGCCGGTTGGTCGATCAGGGGGCCGCGATCCCTGACGATCGGGAACTGCGGCGCCTGGCTGAAGAGTTCGCCGCGACGGACACGCCTAGCTGACCGGATCGCAGCCCCTCTTGACCGGCTTCCAGATCGTGTTGTTGAGCGCCAACTCGCAGCGCATCAGGGTCTCGACCCCGTCCTTTCGAATGCAGATCTCGGCCCCGACCGGCAGTTTGCCGCCGCCGGGGGGGCGACAGGAGCAGTCCACGCTCGGCCGCGGCACGCCCTCGGGCCACCCCAGCCCTTTTTTCGCCAGACCCTCGGACGATTCCGCGCGAGCGACGAGCGGCGCGAGGAGCGCGCTGCTCAGAATCAAAAAACCGGCGAACATCGTCGTGCGCATTGCGAAAGCCTACGCGGCGACGCAGAGAGCGCAAGCCCGCAGTCCCTGCGCGCTAAGGCGAGTGCGCGCCCTTGACCTTTGAAGACGGACGCCAGAGATCATCGGCATGATCCCACAGGAGAAAATAGACCGCATCCTGGACCGTCTCGGGTTCCTCGAGGCCAAGATGGCCGAGGGGCTCGAAGGCGACGCGTTCGTCAAGCTGTCCAAGGAGTACGCCCAGCTCGAGCCGGTCGCGACCGAAGCCCGCGCCTACCGCGCGCTGCTCGCCGACATCGCCGAGGCCGAAGCGATGCGCGCCGATCCGGAGATGAAGGCCTTCGCCGAGGAGGAGCTCGAGACGCTGTCGGCTCGCTTACCGGAAGCCGAGCACGCCATGCGCCTCGCGCTCGCGCCGAAGGACGCGGCCGACGACAAGCCCGCGATCCTCGAGGTCCGCGCCGGCACCGGGGGCGACGAGGCCGCGCTGTTCGCCGGCGATCTGTTCGCGATGTATGCGCGTTTCGCCGAAGCCCAGGGCTGGTCCGTCGACGTGGTCGAAGAGAGCCCGGGCGAGGTCGGCGGTTTTAAAGAGGTCGTCGCCAACGTGAAAGGCGAGGGCGCTTTCGCGAAGCTCAAATTCGAATCCGGCGTCCACCGCGTTCAGCGCGTGCCGGCCACGGAGTCGGGCGGCCGGATCCACACCTCCGCAGCGACCGTCGCGGTTCTGCCGGAGGCGGAGGAGGTCGATGTCGATATCCGGCCCGAGGACATCCGGATCGACACCATGCGCGCCTCGGGCGCCGGCGGTCAGCACGTGAACACCACCGACAGCGCAGTCCGCATAACCCACCTGCCGACCGGGATCGTCGTCACCTCATCGGAGAAATCGCAGCACGCCAACCGCGCCAAGGCGATGCAGGTGCTCCGCGCGCGACTGTTCGACAAGTCGCGGCGCGAGGCCGACGCCGCGCGGGCCGAGGCGCGCAAGGGGCAGGTCGGCTCGGGCGACCGCTCAGAGCGGATCCGGACCTACAACTTCCCCCAGGGCCGCGTCACCGATCACCGCATCAACCTGACGCTCTACAAGCTCGATCAGGTGATGACCGGCGATCTGTCGGAGCTGATCGACGCCCTCGCCGCCGCCGACCAGGCGGCGCGCCTCGCCGCGCTCGACGAACAATAGCCGGCCGCCGATCGCTCCGTTTTGACGCGCTTTCGCGATTGCGGCCGCCGCGCGCGCTCCTACATGCGCACTGCCGTTCTATTCTGAGTAGGAGCCGTCATGCCCGTTTCCGTTTGCCCCAATTGCCGCAACGCGATGTCGGAGGTCAGCCGGCGCGGCGTCTATGTCGACGTCTGCCCGTCCTGCCGTGGGGTCTGGCTCGACGGGGGCGAGTTGGAGAAGCTGCTCGAGACGGCGGATGCGGGCGGCGCGGAGGCGCGGGACAATCGGCGCTACGCGTCGCGCGACGACTATGTAAACGGTCACGAGGACGATTACCGCGGATCGAAGCGCCGCAAGCGCTCGGGCGGCGTGTTCGACATCTTCGAAGATCTGCTCGGCTGACGCCAAACGATCAGATGCAGCGGGCGATTGCGCTTCGGCGAAGCGCGATCAGCCCTTAAGCCGCGGCCGTCTGCGCCTGATCCTGCGCCGCCGCCTCTCTCTTCGCCCGAGACCGCGCCGCCATCCGCGCGCTCATGAACGAAAACCATCGGAACAGCAGCGTCGGCAGGGCGAAGATCGCGACCACGAAGATCATCGCGACGATGGTGGTGATCAGATCGTCGTCCTGACCCATTTCGCCCGAGGCGAGGCCCGCCACCAGCGCGGCGACCAGGATCACGAAGAACGCCAGATTGATCACGGTCAGGATCGACCAGATCCAACCGAAGAAGCCGTGCGGCTGCGGGATGATCCAATACCGCTTCTCGCGCTTGGCTTTGGCGAAGCCCGACCCGCCCGGCGCCCCGGCGGCGCCGATATGCTCGCGCGCCCTTCGCAGAAACGCGTCGTGGGACCGCGAGCGCATCTCTTCGAGTTCCCGGCGGCTGTCCGGATCCTCGGCCCGGGCGGCGAGCTCCGCGAGGCCGATCGAGAGATCCATCTGGTGGCGCATCTCCTGCTCCTCGCGCTCCGCCTGATCGCGCTTGCTGCGCCCGACCAGCCAGTTGAGGACCGGCAGCACGACCACCGCCAGCACGCCCTGCAGGATGTGCCCCTGCACCAGCTCCCAAATCTGCTCGAACGCCATCCCGTTCTCCCTCCCTCAGATCGCGCCGACACGCGGCGGCCAAGCGGCCCGAGCGCGCTGGTCTCCCCGCGTGCTCAGGCCGCCTGGCCCTGATGCCGGCGCTTCTCCAGAAACGCGACGAAGCTGCGGAACGCGAGATAGCGGAACAGGATCGCCACCAGCCCGAGGCCGAGGCTCACGCCAACGGTCATGGCGGTCCAGATCTGATCCGCCTGGTTCTCAAACAGGTTCAATTGCTGCGTGAACAGGAAGAAGAAGATCAACAGCAGCGCCCCGAGCGAGAAATAGAGCGCGACGCCGAACAGCATCGACGTGATCGCGCCCCAGATCGTGCGCGGCGGCGGCAGCAGGATGTAGCGCTCGGTCGGATCGCGCGTCTCCGCATCCTCGATCCCGTTCAACTCCTCGATCCGCGCGGTCGTCTCGTTCATCAGCCGGTCCAGCATCTGCTGAAACTCGGCCTTGCGCTCCGGGCTCTGCAACGCCGCCTGCGCCTTGCCCATATGCTCGATCAGCTCGAGATTGCTTTTGATGAGGGTCCGCCCTTCATTCCGCATATCCGCCCGGCTGCGGGTCACCCGGGTCACGAAATACGAGCCGACGCCCGAATAGGCGATCACCAGCAGGATCCCGTAGATGATGTTGTTGTCGAACTCCATGGATCGGATCCCCTTCACGCATCCCCGTGCGGCGCGGCCCGCGCCATCCGTTAACCGAGCGGAGGATTTCGGAAATTTGTGACAGCGACAATCGCTCGGCGCACATGCGGGACGCTTTGAGCGCCGCAGTGCGGCGGCTCGACGACTCGGGCGTCGAGGGCGCCGGGCGCGACGCCCGCCTTCTGCTCGCCTGGGCGGCGGAGGTGTCCCGGACGGAGTTTGCGGTCGCCCTGTCGGAGAACGCGCCGCTCTCCCCGGCCGCCATGGCGCGCTTGACGACGGCGATCGAGCGCCGCGCCGGGCGCGTCCCGGTCTCCCAGATCCTGGGCGGTCGCTGGTTCTACGGCCGCTGGTTCGCCGTCACCGCCGATGTTTTGGACCCGCGACCGGAGAGCGAGACGCTCGTCGCCGCGGCGATAGATCATTTGCGGTCCGTCGACGCCGCCGCGCCGCGGGTGCTCGACTTGGGCGTCGGCTCGGGCTGTCTCTTGGCCAGTGTGCTTCTCGAGATCCCCGGCGCGACGGGCCTCGGCGTCGACGCCAGCCCGTCGGCGCTGGAGGTCGCCCGGACCAACATGGAAAGCCTCGGGTTGAGCGCGCGCGTCGTGCTGCGCGAGGGCGATTGGCTCTCGCAGGTCGCCGAGCGGTTCGACGCGATTCTCTGCAATCCGCCCTATATCGACGCCGCCGCCTGGGAGCGGCTCGCTCCGGAGACGCGCGTTCACGAACCCAAAGGAGCGCTGACGCCGGGGCTGGATGGCCTTTCCGTCTACCGCGCTCTCGCGCCGAAGCTGCCGGCCCGGCTGACCGAGGGCGGCGCGGTCTTTTTCGAGGTCGGCTTGGGGCAGGCGGACGCGGTCGCGGGCTTTCTCGCCGCCGAAGGTTTCGGGGTCGGCGTCGAGTCGGATCTGGACGGCCGCGCGCGGGTCGTCCGCGGCGTCCTGTCTCTGGCTCGCGGCGAGGCGTGCGCCGGCGGGATAACGGACTGACGCCCGATGGCGACACCTCGCGCTCGCCCTTGGGCCTTGCGCGCCCGGCGAGGGTTTTTACTTGGCCTTAAGGACCTGTCGCGTTATGTAAATCGAGCGGAACGACGGGAGAGGCGCGCGGCGCTGAGCATCTCGTTCCTGCACCCGGCGACGGAGCGGTCGCCAAGCACGCCTACATTTTCTGTTCGTGTTTTAACCGCCTGTTCAATCGGGCTTTTTGTGAACAGATCGGCGCTGCCTCTCTCAAGTATACGAGACACATGAGACAAACATCAAAAAGCAGCCGACCGCGGAACAAGGGCAACCGTAAATCCAACGGCGCCTCCATCAACCGGGTCTATGAAAGCAGCGGTCCCGAGGGCAAAGTCCGGGGCACGCCGCAGCAAATTATCGAGAAATACCAGACCCTCGCACGCGATCGAGCGACCGCTGGGGATCGAATTCTCGCCGAAAGCTTTCTTCAGCATGCCGAGCATTATGCGCGCATTCTGACCGCCGCGCAGGCCGCCTCGGCCGCGCAGCAGCCGCGCCGCGATGACGATTACGAGGATGATCAGGACAGCGGCGGCGGCCGCGACCAGCGGGAGCAGCGCGAGCCGCGCGAGCCGCGCGAGCCGCGAGAGCAGCGCGAAAAAGGCTCGATGTCGGTCATCGACGAGCCAAAACCCGACGCTCAACCTCAACCGCTGTTCGCCGAACAAAACACCGCACAAGCGGGCGAAGACGCCTCGGGCGACGGGTCAGGCGCCGATGGATCAACCCGATCCTCGCGCAGCCGCAGCCGAAGCCGTGGGCGGAGCCGCTCCAAGACGGACGAAAACGGCGAGAACGACGCCCAGGCGAAGACGCCGTCGGCGCCCAGCGGCTTCGAGGTCGTCGACACCGACGCTCAACCGAGCGCGCCGATCTCAGACGACGAACCCGCCTGGACCGAGTCCGACGTCGTCCGGCAGTCCGCCGACGCGACGGTGAACTGAACGCGCCGAGCGCGCCGGTTTCCGCGTCAAGTCGTCGACAGTGACTAGTAACCGGCGGGCGCGCTGCGCAGACGGCGGACGCCAGCGCTTGAGCGCGGCGTCAGCCAGCGTCCAGCGCCGCCAGACCGCGCAGCCGGTCATACGCCTGCGCGATCGCGCAAAAGCCCGCCAGATCGATGGTTTCGGCGCGCGCGGTTGGGTCCACCCCGACCTCCGCCAGCAAGGCCAGCGGGTCCACCCCGAGCGACTTCAGGCTGGCCCGCAGCATCTTCCGCCGCTGCGTGAACGCCGCCGCCGTGACCCGCTCGAGGCTTTCGAGCCGCGCCGGATGCCGAGGACGATCGAGCGGCGTGATCCGCACGACCGCCGAAGTCACTTTTGGCGGCGGGGTGAAGGCCTGGGGCGGCAACTCGAACAGCAGTCGCGGCTCGCTCCGCCACCGCGCGAGCACCGCGAGGCGGCCATAGGCCTTATCGCCGGGCTGCGCGACGATCCGCTCCGCAACCTCGCGCTGGAACATCAGCGTGAGCCCGCGCCACCAGCTCGGCCAGGCGTCCGGCGCGCCGCGCAGCCAGCGGATCAGCAACTCGGTGCCGACATTGTAGGGCAGATTGGCGACGACCTCGGCACCCTCGCGCTCCGCGGTCAGATCGGCGAAATTCGCCTTGAGCGCATCGCCTTCGACAACCGTGAGACGCCCGGGCCAGCGCGCTGCGATCGCCTCGAGCGCGGGCAGGCACCGCGGATCCCGCTCGATCGCGATCACCTGCCCTGCGCCTTCGATCAGCAGCGCGCGGGTGAGCCCGCCGGGGCCCGGACCGACCTCGACCGCGACTTTGGGCGGTCCCGCCGCCCGTGCGATCTTCCGCGTCACATTGAGGTCGAGCAGGAAGTTCTGCCCCAGCGACTTCCGCGCCGAAAGCCCATGCTCGGCGATCACCTCGCGGAGCGGGGGCAACCCGTCCGGCGTGCCGCCGGGGCGAGGCGCGCGGTCAGCGGGCATGCCGAGCTTCTCCAGGCCATGCTTCTCCAGGCCACGCTTCTCCAGGCCATGCTTCTCCAGGCCACGGTTCTCGAGACTGAGAATTCCGAAGTCGCACGCCCAATAGACCCGGAGCGCCGCATGCGGAGGATCGAGGCGGCTTCAGCGGCGCTCGACCACGGTCTCGCGGCGCACCTCTGCGAGGAAAGTCTCTGAGAACCGCTCGATCCGATCCTGCTGCAGGCTCCGCTTCACCCGTTCAGGCGAGGCCTGGTTCACCCCGCTCCGAACGCCGCAGAGCACAAACACGTTGAACCCCTGCCGCGAGCGCATGGGTTTCGTCCGCTCGCCCACCTTCATCGAAAGCACTTCTTTGCGAAGGGGCGCGGGCATCTGCTCCGCGGTCAACAGGCCCTTTCCGCCCCCGAGCTTGAACTCTTTCGCGACCGACTCCAGCCGATCGCAGCTGGTCGCCGCCTCATAGGCTTTCATCGCCTGGTTTCCTGCGGCGACCACCTGAGCCCGCGGCGCGTTCGGGCCGACCGCCGCCAGGAGCTGGCCGATCTCATAGCGCTTCGCGGTGTCGGTCTGCTCCATCCTCTCCATCGCGGCGGAGATCTCGTCGTCGCTCGGCTCCAGCCGATCGCCGAACTCCGCGCGGAGCACGCGACCCCACAGGATCCCCGCTTCGAGCTGGCGATTGAAGGTCTCCCGCGTCACGCCTGCCGCTTTCAGCCGGGAGACGAAGGCCTCTTCGCTGAGCCGATTGCTGCGCAGGACATTCTCGAACGCCTCGGTGCGCAGAGTTTCGTCGAGCGTCACGCCGCGCCGTTTGGCTTCGGCGATTTTCAGCTCGTCCTCGATGAGGAGTTTGATCGCCTCTTCCTCGACATTCTCCACCCGGCGGCCGGCGCCGAACTCGATCAATCGCGCGCGCTGCTCGATATCGTAGCCCGTGACCGCCCGCTCGCCGACCACGTAGACCGTGTCGAACGGGTCGAGCGACGTCTCGTAGGGTTTGGAGCGCGCCCGCTGGCTCTGAGGCGACGCCTTCCGGGTCGATCGGCTCGAGGCCGCGCGGGGGGCGGGCTGCTGTGGTTTCGGCTGCGCCTTCGGCTTCGTCTCCCCGCGAAGCGGGATGCCGATCGACTGGGCGGCGGCCGGTCCTACGCTCAGAAGCGAAACGGTCAGCGCAAGAGAGCAGATGCGGACAGTTGCAGAGGTGAACATCGTCGCCATGGCGATCTCCCGGACGGTTCTCTGGCGTCCGCCGTCTCGGCGAGCGCGCGCCCCCGCGCCGCGCGTCACAATAGGGTCGGCGGTAAGTCGTTACTGAGCGTTCGGTAGGCGGGAACAACCGTTGTTGGCAACCCCCACCGCGGGCTCGTCATTGTCGACGCCCAACTCGCGCTCATCCGGATCGGCGCTCCGCGACGGCCCCGCGCTGGCTTCGAGACCCTTCAAACGAATTTGAATGCCGAAATCCGTCGATGCCCCGGCGTCGTCCACATCGTTGAACCGCCGCCGCATCCCGAGATCGAGCTCGGCGCATTCGTCCGAGTAGCGAAGGCCCGCCCGCGCGGAGACGAAACGGTCTTCTTCGAGGTTTCGGCGGAAGCCTCCGGTGACCGTCCAATAATCCGTGACGCGCAACGCCGCGCCGCCGGTCAGCTCGGCCCGATCCTCGCCGGCGTCGGCGACCGGGTCCGCGGTCGCGAACACATAGCCCCCGTCGAGCATCAGGCGATCGAACAAGACCGCGGAGCCGAAGGCCTCGTACCGATTGACGGTGAAGTCCGTGCCGACGCGCGTGCGTTGGCCGAGCGAAAACACCGGGTCGAAAGCGATGCGGAACGACCCAACATAGTCCGACTCGGTGCCCGTCAGACCCGACGCCGCGGAGAACACGTCTGTTTCGCGCAGACGGTACGACTGCCCCGCGGCCAGATCGATCTCCCAACCGTCCATCGACATGCGGTTGTACCGTACGCCCGCCGTCGCCCGCGGCCCGTCCTCCCACCGATCGATGCCCGTGATCCTGAGCGGCGCGAAGATCCGCAGCTCATCAAGGTCGACGCTCAGGCTGTCCTCGTTCGGGATGCTCTCGGGGTTTCCGCCATAAGGCGCGTAAACCAGCGTCGCGATCGGTTCGATCACCTGGCTGCTCGATTCGCCCACTTTGCCGAACGGATAGCTGATCCGGAGGGCCGCCAAGGGCAGCACCCGCCCATCATAGCCGTCCCCGTTGTTCGCGTCGTCGAGCGTCCGGTAGAGATCGCCCCGCACCAGCGCCGAACTCTCCATCACGAGCCCGAACGACGTCGCCGACGTGCGGCTCCAGCCGAGCGAGCCCGAAAGCCGTCCGACGTCCCGGCCCTCGGTCCGGCGCAGGAACAGGGAACTGCCGCCGATCTGGAACTCGCCCCCGATCACCGGCGCATCGTAGAACTGCTCGAACTCCGCGAGCGGCGCCACGAGCGGAATGTCCCCCGACAGCTCATCTTCTCGGAAGCTCTGATAGCGCTGCGCCTCGGCCGAGACGAAGCCGTCGTTCTCGAACCGACGGACGTAGATTTCGGTCGCCGCCCGATCGACGCCCGAGAACCGGTAACGCCGCAGATAGCCGTCGTCCGACGCTATCAGCGAGTCGAAACCCGCGGTGAAGCCCGACCCGACGGCGAACGCGCCGGCGCCCTCGAAGTGACCGCGGAAGCCTTGGTCGATCCGTCGGCTCGGCGAATCGTCCGTCACGGTCCCGTTGCTGGATGTGACGGAGCCGCCGATGATGTATTGCCCCGAGTCCAAGCGCGACCGGTACTCGCCGATCAGCACCGGGTTGTCCTCGGTAAGGATGTAAGGGGTGACGGTCAGGTCTCGATTTGGCGCAAACGTGTAATAATACGGGATCTGCGCGGTCGCCCCCAATTCGCTGGTCGATCCGAACGACGGCGTCAGGAAGCCCGAGCGCCGCTCGACCGACGGGTCCGCATGCCGGAAATAGGGCGTGTAGAAGATCGGCACCCCGAACACGTCGAAGGTCGCGTCCTCGTAGATGACGTCCCGGGCCTCTTCGTCCTGGATCACGCGGCGCGCCCGGATCCGCCACAGCGGGGTCGGGTCGTCTTCGCAGACCTCGCAGGGGCTGAAGACGGTCTTCGAGAGCTGGGTGAAGCGACCGTCGACGCGACGTCCTTCGACCGAGGCGAGGCGGCTGCGCCCATCCGCCAGCACCGCTTTGGCGCCGACGATCAGGCCGTCGCGGATCTTGCTGTCGAACTGCGCTTCGTCCGCGGACAGCACCGAGCCGTCCGGGTTGATCAGGCGGATATTGCCCTTGGCGCTGATCAGGTCGTTCTTGGCGTCGTACACCAGCTCATCGGCGCGCAGCACCCGATCGCCGTAGAACACCTGCACATCGCCCGACGCCCGCACCACTTCGGCGTCGGGATCGTAGGTGATTTCATCCGCTTCCAGCTTGGCGGGGCCGTCGACGGCCTCCCGGCCGCGCTGGCCGAGGAGTTCCGACAGCGGAGCGCCTTCGGGATCGGCGGCGGCGTTCGATTGAGCGATGGCGGGATCGGCGGAAACGGCGACGACGACCGCGAAGACGGTCGAGGCGAGCGTCGCTCCCATCCATCGAAAGGCGACGGCGTCAGCGCTGACGTCCCTGCCGCCTCGATCCGTTCGCCTCATCGCCGCATCCCTGTTCGCACACGGTCTCGCGGATCGGCTCCCGAGCGTTTCGCCCCCGCCCGACCAATCCGCCTGTCTACTGTTCGACGACTCTAACCTACCCGTCTTCGAAGTGGAGAAGCAATCCAGCGGCCAACAACAAAGAAGCGAACGGTGGCCCCCAGGCCGCAGGCGCTGGCGGGATCACCCCGCTGCCTCCCAGGGCCTGCGCGATGTCGAAAATGAAGTAGATCGCGAAGCCGGTCAGCGCCGCCCAGAGCGCCATGATTCCGAGCCCGCCCATGCGCGCATGGCGCATCGAAAACGCCGAGCCGAGGAGCGCCATCGCGGCGAACACCAGCGGAGCCGCCAGCGAGGCGTGCCAATGGAGCCGGTGCCGTCGCGCGGCGAATCCCTGCTCGCGAAGCGTTTGGATGAAGCCGTAGAGCCGCCAGATCGAGATCGTCTCCGGCGCGGCGAAACTGTCGACGATCTGCGTCGCCGTCAGGTCGGTCGGCAGGTCGTAGCTCGCCAGTTCCTCGAGCGACGGCGGCGCGTTCGGATCATCCGGATCGAGCCGGCGCACCGCGGCGTTCTCCAGCCGCCAGAAACCGGCCCTGAGGCTCGCGGCGTCGGCGTCGATTCGCCCGATGAAATCGTCGGTCCCGCGAAACAGGAAGATCGTCACCTGCTTCAACTCGGTGCCGTCCGAGTTCGTATCCCGCGCATGGATCACGGATTGGGCGTCGAAATTGCCCTGACGCAGCCACAGCCCCTCGCGCGAGACCGACAGCAGGCTGTCGTCGCCGCGGAACACCTGCGCCTGCAACCGCTCGAAGCGGTCGAGCAGCGCGGCCGACACCGGGTTGTAGACCGTCGTGACGAACACGCCGAACAGCGCGGCGGTGACCATCGTCGGGGCGACGATCCGCCAGGCCGACACCCCCGCCGCCCGCGTCACCACGAGTTCGCTGGAGCGCGCCAGTCGCGCATAGGTCCAGATCGCGGCCAGCAGCATGACGAAAGGCGCGGCCTTGATCGAGATCGAGGGCGCGCGGAGCGCCGCCATCCCGATGACGTTCGCGAAGCCGATATCCTCGACCCCCGCCGCGCGCCGACCAAGCTCGAGCGCGTCGAACAGGATCGCCAGGAACAGCACCACCGCGAAGATCGAAACCACGGAGGTGGCGAAGCGGCGGGCGATGTAGAGCCAAAGCGTCATGGTCGGGCCGCTCCACGCTGGCGTCTCGGATCGGGCGCCTCGGGTTCCGGCGGATCGCGCCGCCCGCCGCCGGCGTCGCGGCCGGTCGGCAGGGTCTCCCGCGACAGCACGTAAACGGCGAGCGCCACGCCGAGGATCGGCGGCGCGTACATCGTCGGCCAGAGCGACGGTTCGGTCGTGGTCGCGCTTTTGGCGGCGAGCCCGATCACCCGCAACCCGGCGCCGAACAGCAGCGCCAGCGCCACCCGCCCCCCGAAGCCGTGCCGCGAGAAGCTCGCGCTCAGCATCGTCGCCGTCGCCACCAGCGGCAGCGCCAGCGCATAGAGCGGCGAGCTCAGCTGCTCATGGCCCTCGGCGATCATCTTGCCCTGCGCCCGCTTGGACTTCGCCTCTTCGGGGTCCGGATCGACGAGTTCCCAGAAGAACCGCTCCGAGGGCTTCCGCGTCCGATCGGAGGTGTCGTCGACGAACCGGGTCAGATCGTAAGCGAAGCTCTCGAACTGCAGCAGCGACAGCCGTCGCCCGCCGGGCTCGAGCCGCTGCGCCTGTCCGTCGAACATCACGAGCGTCGGATTGTTCTGCTGCCGCGTCACGAACCCGCGCTTCGCGGTGTAGGTGACGACGGAGTTCTGGTCCCGCGCGTCCTGGACCATCACGCCGAACAGCTCGCCGCGCGCCGAGATCTCTCGAATGTAGACGGTCAACCCTTTGGCGGGATTGAGAAAGCGCCCATCCCGGATCAGACCGCCCACCACGTCGCCGCGGATCTCCGCCACCCGGTCCGTGCGGATTCGCGCCGCCGTCGGCATCAGATAGAGCGTATCGACCGCGAGCACCGCCATGCAGCCCAGGCCGAACACCGCGATCGGCCGGCTCGCCCGAAGCTTGCTCGCCCCGCCCGCGAACGCCGCGACCAGCTCGCTTTCGCTCAGCATCCGATGGAGCGTGTAGATCGTCGCCGCCAGCGCGCCGAGCTGCAGCACGATCGAAAGCACCACGGGCAGCAGGAGCGCCGTGAACTCGAGAAAAACATTTACGCTCTGGCCGTTGTTCACGACGATGTCGATGACGCGCAGAGACTGCGTCAGCCACACCACGCCGGTCAGCACGAGCACGAAAAAGCCGAACGGGCCGAGCATCTGCCTCAAGATATAGAGTTCGAGCGTCTTCAAGGGCGTGTCCGGCGCAGGGTGGATCGCGTAGGGCTTGTAGCCGCGGCGGCGCCCCGTGGAAACCCGGGGGCTGGGCGCCGCGCCGGTTTTTCGCCCGGCGCCGCGCCTCAGAGCCCGAGCAGGGGTCGGAGGATCCGGGCGCCGATGAACTCGGCGACCGGGGCCGCGACGCCGTCGCCTGCGATCTTATAGGCGTCGTTGTAACGCGCGGGCAGCGGATACCCGTCGGGCGCGCCCATCAACCGGGCCGCCTCCCGCGCCGACAGCAGCCGCGCGCGCAGCCGCCCTTCGGGCTCCGCGATCAGCAGCGTCTGGCGCGAGGATCCGCCCGCGGGCGTGCGGAGGCACCCGGCGCGGTCGAACCGGATCTCCGCCCGCTGGGTCCGCCCGCCCTGGCCGTCGGGCCGGGTGCGCCGGTAGAGCGCGCCCGCCCGACGCGCCCCGGCCGCCGCCGCCTCCGCCCGCGCCGTCTCGACGCTGGCGCGGTGCCGCTCGGTCATCATCGACAGGAGCCGCGCCGTCTCCGCCGCGCTCCGCCAGGGCGGCAGGTCCGGGGCGTCGTCGGGCTCCAACAGGCTCTCGAGCCGAGCGACGGCGACCTCGGGCGCGCCCGGATCGAGCGGCTGGAGCGCCGCCGCGCCATCCCCCGACAACCGCGACAGCGCGCGCGCCAGCGGCGACGGCGTCCAGGCGGACGGGGGCCGGGTCGCGCGCAGACCTTCGGCCGCCGAGCCGCGCCATGCGATCACGAAAAGCCGCGGCCGCGACTGCGGCAGGAACAGCGCCGCGTCGATCGCGAGCGCCGCAAAGCGCCGCCCCGACCGCCCGATCGCGCCCGCCAGCGCGTCGAAATCCGCGCCCCCGCCCGAGCTGGCGAGCCCGAGCACGTTTTCGATCACCAGCGTCCGCGGCCCTCGCCCGGCGGCGTCGAGCCCCTCGATCAGCCGCCAGAACGCCCAGAACGTCCCGCTCCGCGCGCCCGAGAGCCCGGCGCGGTCTCCGGCCAGCGACAGGTCCTGGCAGGGAAAGGAGGCCCAGGCGAGATCGCCTCGCCCCGGTAGATCCTCGATCGAGAGCTGGGCGACATCGCCCTCGATCAGGACCTCCGGCGCATCCGCAAAGGCCGCGCGATAGGCGGCGCATTTCATCGGATCGAGATCGTTGGCCCGAACCACCTCGAACCCGGCCGCCGCCAGCCCGAGCCGCGCCAGACCGCCGCCCGAAAAGAACTCGTACGCAGCCGGTCGCGCTGCGCCGCGCCCGAGCGGTGTGGAGCCCGTGCCCGCCTCCGAACTGCGCCGCGCTGGATCGAACAAAGCCGCTCCTCGAGATCGCGGCCGGCGCGCCGCCCGAACGCCGTTCGGGCCGCCCGGAGACGACCGCCGCCAAACCCACTTCCCGAAGAACTCCGCCTCGTCTACCACCGTCGATGCGGCGCGCAAGTATTCGAAGGTCGCGAATGCCGCGCGCCGGGGCGGCGGCGGGGGCGCGGGGGCGATCCGGCGCCGGCCGAACCGATGGAGTCTGCGCCAAAATTGGAGCCAAGTTTGGAGCCAAGATCGAGCCTATGATGGACGACCCCCACCGCGACCAGGATGCGGATCCGCGCGACGAGTCCGGCGCTCGGCGCGTCGATCGGGACGCCGACGCGCCGGTGGCGGAGACTTGGGAGTTTCGTCTGCGCCAGCCGCCGAGCGCCCTCTGGCCGCTGCTCGCCGACACCAACCGTCTTTTCGAGGCGCTCGAGATGCCGCGCTTCACGCTCGAGCCCGACCCGCTCGGCGGCGCGCCGATCGCCTGCGGCGCCGAAGGCTCGCGCGGGTTGGAGTGGCGCGAGGAGCCCTACGAGTGGGTCGCCGGCCAGTGGTGGCGCTTTGAGCGCCGGTTCCGCAAAGGCCCGCTCAGCCGTCTGCGCGCGACCCTTTATCTGCAACGCTCGCTCGCGGGCGGATCGCTGCTGAACTTCGCGCTCGAGGCCGAGCCCAACGGCGGCATCGGCCGTTCGCTTCTGTCCGCGGGCTATCTGCGCCGGCTCGGCGAGGGGCTGCAGAGCTGCGCAGAGCATGTCGACGCCTTTCTCTGCGGCGAGGCGGGCGCGCCCTATCCCGTGCGCGCGCGACCCGAGAGCCGGGCGATCGCCGTCGCGGTCGAGGGACCCTCGCGCGCGCTTGCGGCGAGCCCCTACGGCAATGGCGGCGCGGGCGCGCTCTCTGATCTGTTGACCGCCGCGCCCGACGCCGAGGTCGCAGAGATCCGGGTGCGCCGCCTCGCGCGCCTGATCGACCTGTCCGAGCGCGCCGCCGCCGAGCTTTGCCTCGGCGCGGTCTCCCACGGGCTGATGCGGCTCCGGCTCGTGGTGCTTTGCCCCCGCTGCCGCGCCGTCGTCGCCGAGGCGGGCTCGTTCGCGGAACTGCCCGAGCGCGCCCGCTGCGCCCGCGATGGTCTCGAATTCGCGGTGGATCTCGCCGTCAATGTGGAGGCGCTGTTCGCCGCCGCGCCCGAGGCGCGCCCTGTCGCGCCCGGCCTGTTCTGCGCCTCCGGCCCGATGACCGCGCCGCACGTGTTGCTGCAGCAGCGCCTCGAGCCGGGCGAGCGCCGGGGCTTTCCCTTCGAGCCGCGCGCCGGCGGCTACCGCATCGTCGCGGCCCCGGACGCCCCCGGGCCGGAGGAGGATATGGTGCGGCCCGAGGAGGAGCTCGATCCGCTCGGCGACGCGCGTCCCCGCCGCGGCCGGGCCGAGCAGACCGTGGACCATATCGGCGGCCCTTTCCCGGTGGTCGCCGCCACATTCGACGGGATCGCCGCCGGCGGCCCGCCGGAGGATGCGGGCGTCGTCTTCGAGAACCACGCGGACCAGCCTCTGCTCTTGGGCCTCGAGCGCCGCGAATGGCGCGCCGACGCTCTGACCGCGGCCGAACTCGCCCCGCTCCAGGCCTATCGCGCCCTGTTCCCCGCGGACGCTCCGGTTGCGCCGGTCCGCGCCGGCTGGGTCGCGTTCTGCGCCTACATCGTCAGCGAACGGCAGGCGCTTTACGCCCGTCTGGGCGACGCCGAGGCCACGCGCCGGATCGACCGCCTGCGCGTCCGCGCCGAGGAACTGGCCCGCGCGCGGAACGGCGGCGTCCTGCGGGTCTCGGGCGAGCGCGGCCTCGCCGCCTTCGTGGACGCCGTCGACGCCGCGCGGTTCGCGCTCGAGCTGCGCGAGGCCGCGACCGCCGTCCTGCTCGGGGAGGAGGCCGCCGCCGCTCAAGATCCCGCCGCCATGTCGGGCGACGCCGCCTTTCCGGATTTTGAGGCGGCGCGCGCCCGCGCGCCCCGGATCGCCTGTGGCCTCGCCGCCGGCCGCGCCATCGCAATGGCCCGCCAGGGGCGCCTCGACTATGTCGGCTACGCCGCCGCGTTGGCCGAGCGCTTCTCCGAGGCGGCTGTGGGCGGCGAGATCCTGCTCTCCGCCGAACTGGCCGAGACCGTCGCCGTCGCCGATCTGCTCGCGCCCTACGTCCGGACCGACGACGCCCTGCCGGCCGCCGAGTTCGGCCCGGCCGAGGCTTTCGCCCGCATCGGATCGCGCGAAGGCGATCTGGTCTGACCGAACCCGTTGTCCGCGCGATTGCGGCCCGTTCGCGCGGTCGCGGTCCGGCGACCGCGGCGACCGGACCGCTCGACTTTTCCAGCGCAGCCGCGCAGACCGTCGGCGACGAAGCAATTCGGTCGAGGAGGGGTGCGTCATGGCGATCCACGAACGAGCCCGGGGCGCGACGGCGCGCTGGGGCGCCCTCGGCCTGCTGGGCGCGGCTCTCGCGACCGGCGTCGCCGGGTGCGAGGATGCGAGCGTCATCACCCACACCAGCCGCGAAACGTCGCTCAGCCGCACGACGGTCCAGGCCCTCGCCCTCGGCGGGCTGCCGACCGAGATCCACGGCCGGCCCTGGCGCGGCACGAACCCGCGCGAGATCGCAGCGCAGCTCCGCCTGCCGAACGCGTTCCCGCCGGACGCGCGCTTTCGCCTGGTCGAGCCCGTCTCCAACCCGAGCGATCGGAACCGACGACTGGTGCTCGTGTTCAACGAATCGCGCACGCTCGACGCCTGGGACGTCTGCGACGCCGCGCGGACCCTCAGGGGCTTCGAATCGCAGTTCAGCGGCGACAAGGGCGTGTCGGTCTTCGCCGTGTTCTGCGACGGCGAGGCGCCGATCGGCCGCGGCCAGCTGCGCGCCCCGGGCGTCGTGCATGGCGACTGGCCGAGCTTTCAGAATGAGATGCGCCGCCTGATTCGGGCGATCGTGACCGACCCCTCCGCCGACACCCGCTGACGGGCTCGGTCCGCAGGGCGCGCCTCGGGGAAGGGGCGGCCCGAGCGCCGGGCCGCCGATCGGCGAGTGGGAGCGGGTCTGAGGAGGGCGTCGGAGTAGGGGGGAGTTTGAGATGACCGACAGCGCTTCGGCGACGTCCGGCCGACCGGCCGGCCTGTTCCTGTCCTTCGAGCGGGAGGCGTTCTTCGACGCCCCGCTCCACGCCGCGCTGAGCGCCGTCTGCGCGCCGCCGCTGATCGGCCTGACGCGTCGAGCGCTCGCCGATCCCGAGGCGCTCGACCGCGCGCTCGATCGCGTGCGCCGCGCCCTGGCCGAGGGCGGCGGGCCGCTGATCCTCGCCGTCGAGGGCACGGCGCTCGTCTCGAAGGACGGCCTCGCGTTCCGGCTGCCCCAGGGGCGTCTGTTCACCGGGCGCCGGCTCCGCGCGCTGCTGGACGACGTGGGCGCCTCCCAAAGCCTGCTCCTGATCGACGCCGCCCTGATCCGCAACCCTGCGCCGAGCGATCTGGCGACCGCCTATCGCGCCGCACTCGCCGCCGATCTCGCGAGCGCCGCGACGCTCTGCCTGGCGCGGGCGCCGGAGGACGCCCGACCCCTCGCGCCCCGGTTCGCCGCGGCGATCGCAGGGACGGCCGGCGAGACGACGCTTTCGGATCTGATCCAGCGGCTTCCTGCGCCCGGTTCCCCGCCGCTGATCGCGCCTTCGGCGGAGGCCGCCGCTGCGTTCGCGCTCCGCCTCGTCGCCGAAACGCCGGAGGCGCGGGCGGGAGCGCGTCCGGAGATGGCGCCGCGGGAGATGGCGCCGCTGGAGATGGCGCCGCGGGAGATCGCGGAGGATTTGCTGATCGCCGGCGACGCTCCCGACGCTTTCGCTCACGCGGCGCCGAGTTCCCCCTCCGCCCGCGCAGCGCCGACCCCAGCGCATGCGGCCCCGGGCGGGCCGTCGACATCGCCCTCCGCGCCCGCGACCGACGCTGCGCCCTCCGCGCCCGCGACCTCCGCAGGCGCGACCGCCGCCGGCCGCGCGGTCGCCGCGCTCCTCCACCACACCGCGCCCGGCCTGATGCGCGCGCATCGCCGCCACCCGGTCGAGGTGGCGATCTCCAAGGACCTCTCCGGCGCCGCCGCCGAGGGCCTCCGCGGCGCCGTCCGCACCGAGGCGCTGAAGGCGACCGGCCTGATGGCGGTCCGCCTGGTGGACGATGGCGACGCGTTCGAGATCCGTGGCCGCTCGGTGCAGATCCAGGACATCGACTTCGCCGCCGGTCGTGAAGCCGGCCTCGCGCAGGAGGGGCCGGCCCGCGGCCTCTGGCGCTTCGACGTCACCCCCCGGCGCGTCGGGACCCACCATCTGTCGATCGAGGCCAGCGCCTATCTGCGCGGGGCGGACGGCGCGCCCGTGCTCGTCCCGAGCGCGACCCGCCGGATCCCGGTCCGCGTGACAGTGAATTTCGGGCTCGGCCTGAGGCGCGTCGCGAGCTGGCTTCTGCTCGGGGTCCTCGGGGTTCTGGTCTTCAAGTTCGGCGTCGAGGTCCCGCTCGAGACCGCGCTGGCCGAGCATGGCGGCTGGCGCGGCCTGATCGAGCGGATCGAGACCGGCGGCTGAGCCGCTTTCCTTCCCCGGAGTCGCCCGCCACGATCGCGACGCGGCCCGGCGACGCCCCTCCCATTCGGAGCAGCCTGATGAGCGAGACCACGCCCCAGCCGATCTCGACGGCGAACCCGGATCAGGAAGCCTATTGGAACGGCGCGATGGGCGAGACCTGGGTCGCCTCGCAGGCCGAGTTCGATCAGACCTTCTCGGAGATCACCGCGGAGCTGGTCGCCCGCGCCGCTCCGCGCCTGGGCGAGCGCGCGATCGATCTCGGCTGCGGGGCCGGCGCGACGGCGCTCGCATTGGCGGTGCGGGTGGGTCCGGGGGGCCATGTGCTCGGCGTCGACATCTCCGAGACCATGCTGGCGGAGGCCCGCCGCCGCGCGGCCGGGCTTTCCCAGATCGCGCTCCTGCGCGCCGACGCCCAGACCCACGCCTTCGCGCCGGGCGCCGCCGATCTGTTGGTCTCGCGCTTCGGCTCGATGTTCTTCGGCGATCCGGTCCGGGCCTTCGCCAACCTTCTGAGCGCGCTGCGGCCGGGCGGCAGGGTCCATCTGGCTTGCTGGGCGCCGGCGGAGGAGAACCCCTGGTTCGCCGAATCCGCCCGCGCCGCGAGCGCGCGGTGCGGCGTCTCCGACCCGGTCCGCCCCGGAACGCCGGGCCCGTTCGGCTTCGCCGAGCGGGATTACGCGGCGGGCGTCCTCTCCGCGGCGGGCTTCGCCGCCGTCGCCGCCGAGGCCGTCCCGCTGTCGCTGACCCCGCCCGGATCGCCGGCGGAGGTCGCCCGGATGTCGGTGCGCCTCGGCCCCGCCGCGCGGATCCTGAAGCGCGCCGAGGGCGGCGCCGCGGACGCCGAGGCGATCGCCGCCGCGCTCGAGCCCCGTTTCGCGGCGTTCCAAGCGTCCGACGGCGCCGTGCGCATTCCCGCCCTGCTGAATTTCTTCAGCGCGGAAGCGCCCTGAGCGGACTGGGAAAAGCGGCCTTCGGTTCCCCGGAGAAATCGCGCGACCCGGAGAGATCGCGACCCGGAGAGATCACGCCACAAGGACCGACGGCCCTTGGACGCGGCGCGCCCGGCCGCGTCTCCCACCCGCCGGACCGGAGCGCCGTCCCTCAGGTTGCGCTCACCCGCCCCGACGCGGCCGGGCGCGCGGCGACGTCGGGGCGGGTGGGCGAGACCTCTCGAACCGGCGATTCCGTCCGGCGGGTGGGAGACGGCGTCGCGCGCCTCAGCCCGCCGCCTCTTCCTCCTCGAGCCGTTCCATCGCGGCGGTCCAGATCGCCTCGGCCCGCGCCAGCCCGTCCGCGACCTCCGCCTGCTTTTTCATCAGCGCCTCGACCCGGTCCGAGGGCCCGGCGTAGAGGTCCGGATCCGCCAGCCGATCCTCGACCAGCGCGCGCATTTCTTCCAGCTTCTGGACCCGCGCCTCCGCCGCCGACACCTCGCGGCGGAGCTCCGAGAGCGCTTTGCGCGTCTCCGCCGCTGAGCGCTTCTGCGCTTTTCGCGTCGCGACCTTCTCCGCCGCCGCATGCTCGGCCGCCCGGCCCCCGGCGCCCCGCTGGCTGAGCAGGAGCCGTTTGTAGTCCTCGAGGTCGCCGTCATAGGGCGCGACGCCGCCGTCCGACACCAGCCACAACCGATCCGCCACGCTGCCCACCAGATAGGGATCGTGGCTGATCAGGATCACCGCGCCGGCATAGGCGGCGAGCGCCTGGGCCAAAGCCTCCCGGCTCTCGATGTCGAGATGGTTGGTCGGCTCGTCGAGCAGGATCAGATGGGGCGCGTCGAGCGTCGCGAGCGTCATGGCGAGCCGCGCCCGCTGCCCGCCCGAGAGCGTGCGCACCGGCGCTTCGCCGAGCGGCCCCGTCAGCCCCGCCGCCCCGAGCCGCGCCCGGAGTTTGGCGGGCGGTTCGTCGGGCCGCAGCCGCTGGATGTGCTGGACCGCGGTCTCCTCGGGGACCAGGTCCTCGAGCTGATGCTGCGCGAAGAACCCGATCCGGAGCTTCGAGCTTCGCCGCACCGCGCCCGCCATCGGCGCGAGCCGACCCGACAGCAGTTTCGCCAGCGTCGACTTGCCCTGGCCGTTCGCCCCGAGCAGAGCGATCCGGTCGTCCTGATCGATCCGGAAATTGAGCCGCGACAGCACCGGGGCGTCGTCATAGCCGACCACGGCGTCCTCGACCGCCAGGATCGGCGGGTTGAGCGGCTCGGGCGAGGGAAAGGAGAACGGCGCGACCGCGTCCTCGGTCAGCGCCGCGATCGGTTGCATGCGCTCGAGCATCTTGAGCCGCGACTGCGCCTGGCGCGCCTTGGTCGCCTTGGCGCGGAACCGGTCGACGAAGGCCTGCAGATGGGCCCGCTGCGCGTCCTGCTTCTTCTTGAGCGCGCCCTGATGCGCCAGCCGCTCGCGCCGCTCCGCGTCGAACCGGTCGTAGCGCCCGGCGAAGTAGCTGAGCTTGCCGCGGTCCAGATGCAGGATCGCGTCGACCGACCCGTTCAGCAGGCCGCGATCATGGCTGATCACCAGGCAGGCCCGCGGATAGCGCGCCAGATAGCTCTCGAGCCAGACCGCACCCTCCAGATCGAGATAGTTCGTCGGCTCGTCGAGCAGCAGCAGATCGGGCGCGGAGAACAGCGCCCCCGCCAGCGCGGCCCGCATGCGCCAGCCGCCGGAGAACGCCCGGCTCGGCCGCGCCTGGGCGGCGGCGTCGAAGCCGAGGCCGCTCAAGATCTGCGCCGCCCGCGCTTCGGCCGAATGGGCGTCGATATCGGCGAGCCGGGTCTGGATCTCCGCGATGCGATGCGGGTCGGTCTCCGTCTCCGCCGCCGCGAGCAGGCCCGCGCGTTCCCGATCGGCGCGCAGCACCAGGTCGAGCAGGCTGTCGTCGGACGCCGGGATCTCCTGATCGACGCCCCCGATCCGCGCGCCGCGCGGGGTTTCGATCGCGCCCTGTTCAGGCGACAACT
The DNA here is from genome assembly GCA_039819865.1 of Pseudomonadota bacterium. GTDB lineage: Bacteria > Pseudomonadota > Alphaproteobacteria > Rhodobacterales > Rhodobacteraceae > JBCBRF01. Next base: position 26,057 of record JBCBRF010000029.1, read on the forward strand.
CGCCCCTGATGAGGCGGAACAGGGTGGTCTTGCCCGTGCCGTTCCGCCCGAGCACGCCGACCCGCGCGGCCTGCGGGATCTGCGCCGAGGCGCCGTCGAACAGTTTGCGGCCTTCGAGCGTGAAGTGCAGGTCGTGGATCGTAAGCATGATCGCGGATCGCCTAGAGCATGATTGCGTCGCGCGGAACCCGGATCATGCCGCTCCGTCCGCCTTTCCCAGCGCCGTCCGCTTGCGGCGCGCGGTTGCGGCCGCTGCGACGAGCTGTTTGGCGTCGGACGCCGGAGTAGCGAGTGCTTGGGCGTCGCGGTCGACCGGTCCCGGCGATCCGCGGGAACCGCCGACCGCGCTATTAATTGTCCGTGGACGCGTCCTGCTCGAACGGCGACGAGAGGAGCTTCGCCCACACCAGACCGGTGCAATTGAAATACGGAACGATCTGCGTTTCGCGCTCGAAGATCTTCTGCTCGGCGATCTCGCTCGACACTTTGCTGGCGAAGAACACGGAAAGCTTCTCGAAGGCGACCGACTGTTGCTCCGAGCCCGGCCCGTAAATCGGCTTCGCCGAAGCGTCGCTCAGCGTCGCCGTCGTGTCGAAGTCGAACGAACAGGTCTTCGCCTGCGGCACTTCGATGGTGAAGCTGTCCGTCGGCGTGAGCGTCGATTGGGTGCTGTCGGCGATCACGAACAGCACGCGGGCGCGCCCGTTGTCGTTCTTGGATACCTCAAGATAGATGTCGTCGGCGGGCTTGTCGGTGACTTGAGCCGTCGCCGGCCCGGTCAGCAGCGCCGCGGCTGCGGCGGCGACCAGCAATGATCGAACGGTCATCGTTTAGTCCTTTTCTCC
>JBCBRF010000030.1:0-4193 GCA_039819865.1 Pseudomonadota bacterium
AAGTTGTGACGCGATTTTTTGATTCAAAGATTCAAGCAGATGAATCGGATTCAATGCATTGACGAGATTTTGACTCATGGCTACTCTAAAAAATGTGGAAGGGTGAGATTCGCATCTTGGCATTGATGCGCGTCGCTCCGCTTGGCGGAGCTTGGTCAAACAGTTTCTTTCACCAAATGATGCGGCGCTTAATCAGCGTCGCCGAGTTGCGGCATAGTCCAACGCAGCACAATCGTGTGCAGGAAGCCGCCGCTCTTGGGGAAGGGCGATCGGTCACGAGAGTCAAATTGTGTCCCCTAAGGACACAATAAGGCACGCATTCGCCTGGGCGACCGCCCACGGCTGAGCCGGTCGATCGGGGAGGACGGTGAGTACCAGGCGACGCGACGCGGTCGCGCGCCTCCTTGCAGACCAGCGATTTTGGGAAGGTGCGATATGGACGGCTCAGCGATCTCTGCAGCTCAGATCACGAACGAGAAAGCCGCTCGCCCGGCGACCGACGGCGCGACCCCCGTCCGCGCCACGCGCGTCAGCGTCGTGGGTCTCGGCTATGTCGGCGCCGTTTCGGTGGCGTGTTTGTCCGAGCTGGGCTTTCGCGTGGTCGGCGTCGACATCTCCGAAGGCAAGGTGGCGGACATCGCCGCCGGCCGCTCGCCCATCGTGGAGGAGGGTCTTCAGGACCGTCTGCGCCACGGCGTCGAAGTCGGCCTGATCTCGGCCACCACCGACATCCGCGCGGCGATCGCCGACACGGATCTGACGCTCCTGTCGGTCGGCACCCCCACTTGCGACGACGGCAGCTGCAACCTCGACCACGTCCGCGCGGCCTGCACGGCGATCGGCGAGGCGCTGCAGGAAAAAGACGACTTCCACGTCGTCGTCATGCGCTGCAGCGTGCCGCCGGGAACCACCAACGACGTGGTGATCCCCACCATTGCGGCCGCTTCCGGCAAACAGCTGGGCGTCGGTTTCGGCGTCAGCTTCGTGCCCGAGTTCCTGCGCGAAGGCGTCGCCATCGCCGATTTTCATGAGCCGCCGAAGACGGTGATCGCCGCGACGGATCCGAAAACCGCGGAGATGGTCGAAGACATCTTCGCCATGGTCGACGACAAGATTCTCCGCGTCAGCATCAAGGCCGCTGAAACCGTCAAATACGCCGACAATGTCTGGCACGCGACGAAGGTGGTTTTCGCCAACGAGGTCGGCCGCCTGTGCAAATCGATGAGCATCGACAGCCATGAGGTCATGGATGTGTTCGTCGAGGACACCAAGCTGAACCTGTCGCGCTACTACCTGAAGCCTGGCTTCGCCTTCGGCGGCTCATGCCTGCCGAAGGAGGTCCGCGCGGTCGTCCAGATCGCCGACGACAACGGTCTGAACCTGCCGCTGTTCCAAAGCCTAATCCCGTCGAACAAGGCGCAGGTGGAGGAGGCCTTCCGCATGCTGAAGCCCTTCCACAATCAACGCATCGGCGTCTTCGGCGTGACCTTTAAGGCGAACACCGACGATCTGCGCGAAAGCCCGGTCCTCGACCTCCTGGCGCTTCTGCTGAATGCGGGCGCGCGCATCGGCGTCTACGATCCCAACTTGCACGACGGCGCGCACATGGCGACGCAGATGACCTACCTGCGGGCGTTCAATCCCGAGCTTGGGATCGTCTTCGACAACCTCCCCGCGATGAAGCGCGACAGCGCCGAAGCGTTGGCGGCGGAATGCGACGTCATGGTCGTCTCGCACGCCACCGAGCAGTTCCGCCAGGTTGTCGCCGCGCGTCCCGAAGGCGTGGAGGTGCTCGACCTGGTCCGCCTGTTCAAGACCGTCCCCGCCGAAATCCGCCCGGACGCTTACGCCGGCATCGCTTGGTGAGGTCCGGATTGCGGCGCGCGGCGGCGCTGTTCCGCCGGCCGCGCGCGCATTCCCTGGTCGATCTTGGAGGTCGAGATGGTTGTTAAGGTCCAGCGCGTCAGCGCCGAAGCGCCCCCCGCCGCATGGGTGAACGCGCCGATGTCGGTGACGATCGGGGGCGCGGCTCTCCAGGCCAAAGCCTGGAGCCTGATCGGGGTCGAGATCGAGCCATTCCCGTTCGAGCCGCTCGAAGCGGGCCGAACGATGGCGGCGAAGCTCACCCTGCCCTTCGAGAAGTTCGAGCTGTCGATCGACGCCGAGCTGTCGCAGGAGCGCTGGGATCCGACCTCTCGCGCCGCCGTGTTTCGCTTCGAGCGCTTAGGCGAACGCGAGCGCGCTGTGCTGCGCCACTTCCTCGAGGAGCTTCTGACCGGTGAGATCGCCTCGGTCGGCGACGTTCTGAAGCGCATCGACACGCCGATCGTCCCGAGCGCCGCGCAGGCCGCCGGCAAGCCGAGCCCGCAGCCGACGGCGCGGCGCGCCCTGCTGCGCTCGGCCGCGATGTCGGCCCTCTATGTCTCCGCCGGCGCGCTGGTGTTCGGATATCTGGGCTTTTCGCTCTACCAGAACCTGATGTTCCGCGACATCGATACGGCGCTGTTGACCGCCCAGACCGAACCGATCGTGGCGAGCGAGGCCGGCGCCCTGCGCTGGAACGGGTATCGCGCCGGCGACTATGTCGAAGCGGGCGCCGTCGTGGCCCGCTTCGAAGGCCGCGACATCGAGCGCGAGATCGTCGAGGCTCGGCTCGCCCGGCGGGAACATGGCCGCATGCTCGAGAACGAGCGGGCGCGCCTGCAGCGCCTGAAGGATCGTGCGGAGATCTATCGAGCGCTCGAGAACAGCGCGCGCCGCCAGCGCGAAGCGCGACTGGCCGGGCTGCGCGAGCAGGTCGTTCTGATCGACAAGCAAGTCGCCTCGCTCAGCCGCGCGCTTGGCGCATCGAACCAGCGGGTGATCGAGGTCGCCGAACGCCGCGCGCAGATCGCGCTCGAGATCAGCGAGCTGGCGATCGAAATCGAGGCCCAGCAGAGGCTCGCCGAGCGCGACCAGAGCGGCCTCGTCTTCGCCGCCGACAAGCTGGTCTTCGTCGGCGAGCTTGACGACGCCGAGACGCGGATCGCCGAACTGGAAGTGAAGTACGAGATGGCGGAAGAGCGTCTCGCGGTCGCCCTGTCGCGTCGCGACGATCTCGAGATCCGCGCGCCCTGGGACGGCGTGCTTCGCCAGGTTCGCGCGTCGAACGGCGCCCGGGTCGATCGCGGCGATCGGATCGCGCTGCTCGAACGCGCCACGGAGCGCGCGATCACCGCCTATGTGAACCAATCGGACGTCTCCGGGATCGCCATCGGGGATAAGGCGATCGTACGGGTCGTCTCGACGGACCAGCAGATCGAAATGGTCGTGCGCAGCGTCTCTCCAGCCTTTGCGACGCCGAGCGACGAAACCCCGCTTTGGTGGATCGATCGCGAGCGCGACCGGACCGCGAGCGTCGTTCTCGAGCCGGCGGACCCCGCCGACATGGCGCGGCTGCAGGACGTGATCGCGGGCACCCCGGTCCGCGTGCTCCTCGAAAAGCGCCAGGCCCGCGAATTCGTCGCCTCCATCTACGCGACGGTCGCCTCAACCTCTGAGTTTCTCCGCGTCGGCGCCCAAGCGCATGCGGCGGAGCGTCGGCGCCAGGGCGGAAGCGAGCGCCATGACGAGGAGGCGAGCGCCGTCGCCGGCGAGTGAGCGGGCGACGCGTTCGATCGGCGGCGATTGACGATCGAACGCGAGAAGCCCGGGGCCGCAGCCCGAAGCGGACCTGGAGCGGACCTGAAGCGGACCTGCGGCCGAAAGCGGCCCTGCGGGTCGAGTTCTAACGCGCCGGCCGCCCCGGCGCTCAGTGAGGGAGCGCCATGTCGACCATGATATCCAGCGCGGCGTTCCCATTCGGGGCGCCGCCCACCTATCTTGAAAGCCGCAAGACGCCCTGGCGGAAATGGACGCCGAAGGCGCTCTTCCACCTGGCGCTCTATCTCGGCGTCTGCGCCGCGGCTTCGATCCTCGTGGCGGGCCGGATCGACGAGGCCGGCCTCTCAACTCTCGTCGGCGTCTTTGGCCTGCTCGCGACCTGGCGCTACGGCTGGTGGCTGACCCATCTGGTCCGCGGCAAGATCTATCAGAACTTGAAGTACCCTCGGATGGCCCGCGAGGCGGACGCCTGTTGGGACGACGGCTGGCGCCCCGACCGCATGCATTTCCTCCTCACCGTCTACAAGGAGGAGGAAGAGACCCTTGAAGCG
>JBCBRF010000030.1:4292-26242 GCA_039819865.1 Pseudomonadota bacterium
GTTCTGCGCGCGATCTGCGCGGAGCTTCGCCGCGAGGGCCTCAAGGGGTCGATCTGGCTCGGCTCGAAGACCCCCGAGGACGAGGCGATGGTGGAGGAGTATCTCCAGCTGATCGCCGCCGATCTGCCGCTCGAGCTCCGGATCGTGCGTCAGAGCGCATCCGGCAAGCGCAACGCCATCGCCGACATTCTGAAGTGCATGGCCCGCGAAGGCCTCGGCCAGAACCATTTCGTCGCCTTCATGGACAGCGACTTCATCCTGTTCCCGGGCGCTCTGCGCCGCGCCTTGCCGCTGTTCGCGCGGGATCCGGAGCTGCACGCGGTCACCACGGACGAGGAGTGCGTCGTCAAGGGACCGCAATGGATCCGCTCCTGGCTGAACATGCGCTTCGCCCAGCGCCGGATCGGCATGATGAGCCACGCGCTGAGCGACCGCGTGCTCACCTTGACGGGTCGCTTCTCGATCTTTCGGACCACGCACATTCTCGAGCCCGACTTCATCGAGACCGTGCAGAACGACCGCCTGCGCCACTGGCTGTGGGGCGAGTTCAAGTTCCTCTCAGGCGACGATAAGAGCACCTGGTACGCGCTCCTGCGCCTGGGCGTGCGCATGGCCTACGTGCCCGACGCCACCGGCTACACGCTCGAGAGCATCGAGGGCTCGGGCGTGAAGCGCATGACCGAGAACCTGCTGCGCTGGTCGGGCAACATGCTGAGGAACGGGGCGCGCGCGATCGCCCTCGGACCGCGGCGAATGCCCTTCTTCATCTGGTGGTGCCTGGTCGACCAGCGCCTCGCGATGTGGACGATGCTGTTCGGCCCCGCCGCCGCGATCGTCGGGACCTTCGCCTATGGGCCGTGGTTCCTGGTCAGCTTCCTGATCTACGTGGCGCTGACCCGTTTGATGATGTCGATCATCCTCTGGTCGCACTCGAGCAGCGTCGACTTCAACTATGTCTGGTGCCTTTACGCCAACCAGCTGCTGAACGCCGCCGTGAAGATCTTCGTGCTCTGGCGGCTGCCCCGTCAGCGCTGGATGAACCGCGGCGATCAACGCGCCGGGTTCGCCGGCGGCGGCGTGGCGGCGACGTTGCGCCAGGGCATGGCCGGATATCTGACCGTGCTCTCGGTCGGCTTCCTGCTCTTCGCCGCCTTCCTCGCCGTCAGCTCGACCGGCGTCACGGCGACCACCCTCAGGATGATGTTGAACCTTTGACCGGCCGGAGTGTGAGCCGATGCGCACCTATCCAGTGATCCTCTCGGGCGGCTCCGGAACGCGGCTCTGGCCGCTGTCTCGGGCCGATGCGCCCAAGCAGTTCATCGACCTGTTGGGTACGGGGCGCACGCTGTTCGCCGAGACGCTGCATCGTCTGCCGCCCTCCGATCAGATCGCCGCTCCGATCGTCGCCTGCAATCTCGCCCACGCCCACATCGTCGAGGCGATCGGGCGCGAGGCCGGCGTCCCGCCGCGCGAAATCCTGCTCGAGCCCATGGCGCGCAACACAGGCCCTGCGATCGCCGCGGCGGCTCTGGCGGTGCTCGAGACCGACCCGACCGGCGTAATGGTCGTGATGCCGAGCGACCATGTGATCGCGGACGTCGCGGGCTTCCGCGCCGCGGTCCGCTCGGCCGCGGAAGTGGCGCGGCGCGGCCGCCTCGTGCTGTTCGGCATCCGCCCGACCGGTCCCGAGACCGGCTATGGCTACATCAAACGTCGCGGCGCGCTCGGCGACGGCGCGTTCGAAGTCGACAGCTTCAAGGAGAAGCCGGATCTCGCGACGGCCGAGAGCTATCTCGCCTCCCGCGATTTCGACTGGAACAGCGGCATCTTCGTGATGCAGGCGGGCACGCTGATCGAGGAGCTTTCGCGCTACGAGCCGGAGATCGCGACGGCCGCCTCCAAAGCCTACGCCGCCGCGGATCGCGACGGCGCGATCGTGCGGCTCGACCCCGCGCATTTCGCCGAAGCGCCCGGCATCTCCATCGATTACGCGGTGATGGAGCGCACGGACAAGGCGGCGGTGCTGCCGATCTCGGTCGGCTGGAGCGATGTCGGCTCCTGGTCCTCGCTGTGGGACATCGGCGCGCGATGCGCGGATGGCAACGTCCTGGTCGGCGAAGCCGCCCGATCGGGGCGCGCGATCCTGCAGGACACGCGCAACAGCTATGTCCGCTCGACCCGAAGCGTCGTCGCGACCATCGGGGTCGAGGACCTGGTGATCGTCGAGACCGCCGACGCCCTGTTGGTGGCCCAGCGATCGCGCGCCCAGGACACTAAAAACGCCGTCACCGCGCTCAAGGACGCCGGCGCTCCCGAAGGCGTCCGCCACCCGCGGCGACAAATGCCCTGGGGTGTCGAAGAAGCCCTGTCGACGACCGACCGCGCCCCGCCGACGATCCGGCGGATCGACGCCGGCGCCGAAGCGGCGATCGCATTGCCGGCGGCGCCCGTCATCCACTGGTTCGCGACCGCCGGCGCGGCGACCCTCATCGCCGACGGCGTTCGAGAGCCGCTCTGCGCCGGTGAAGCGGCGACGCTCGTCGGCGTCCCCGAGGCGACGATCGTCGCCGATGACGGCGCGCCCTTCGAATTCATCGAGGTCCAGGCGACCGGCGACGACCGGCCCTCGGGCGCGTCCGCCCGCATCCGGGTCGCCCGCCTCTAGCGCCCTGACCTCGTCGAAAGCCGGCCGGCCGCGCCCGCGGCCGCCGCCCCCCACCCGAACGGCAACCGCCCCAAACGCCCGCCGCATCACCGCACGGCGCGCAAGGAGAGACGACCATGCAAGGCTCTGAAACCGAAGCGACCGGCGTCGGAACTCGCCCGACTTACAGCTTCGCCCCCGGCGACTCTTTCTACGGATCCGGCGCGCCCGACACCACTCTGAGCACCGTCTACGACGTGCAGGACTTCCTTGCGCCCGGGGCGCAGTCGACCGATGCGCGCTCGGGCATCCAGGCGGCGATCGACGCGGCCGCGGCGGCCGGCGGCGGCGTGGTCTATCTGCCGGCGGGCGTTTACGTGGTCACGAAGAGCCCGACCAGCGACGGCGCGATCGATCTGCCGAGCAACGTCTTCATCAAGGGCGATGGCGAGGGCCAGACGGTCATCCAGGTCGCCGACGGCAATGTGGACGAGATCGAAGGCGTGATCCGCAGCAAGGCGGACGAACATGTCGTCAACGCCGGCGTCGCCGACCTCACGATCGACGGCAATAAGGCGAACCAGGTCGACCCCAACGCGCAACTCGTCGACGGCGTCTATCTGGGCGGCTCGGGCTCGAACGAAAGCGCGACCGACATCGACCTGCTGCGCGTCACGGTCGCCGACGTCTCCGGCTATGGCTTCGACATCAACGAGGGCGCGTCGCGCATCGCGGTCGAGGACGGCACGGCCTCGGCGGCTGACGAGGACGGCTTCGTGATCGAAGGCGCGACCGACAGCACCTTCACCAACATCCTGGCCGAGAACTCCGACCGCCACGGCGTCAACATCCGCGAAAGCGCCCAGAACATCGTGCTTCTGAACGCAACCGCGTCCGGCAACGAAGAGAACGGGGTCTATGTGAGCCGCGGCGGCGACGCCGGCGACGTGACCACGAACATCCTGATCGACGGCGGAACCTTCGACGGCAACGGGCGCAACGGCGTCGAGGTCACCGAGGCGAGCGACGTGATCGTGCGGGACGCGACGATCTCGAACAACGACAAGAGCGGCGTGCTCCTCAAAGGCGCGAGCAACGTGACGGTCGAAGACAATGAGATCACCGACAACTCGCAACAGACCAGCGTGAGCGCGCCGACGCAGTTCGACGGCGTCACTCTGCGCGAAAGCGACGACACGGCGATCACCGGCCGGATCATTCCGGCGGAGGACAACCTCGTCCGCAACAACCTGATCACCTCGAGCGGCGAGCCCGCCCACAAGCACGGCGTGCGCGAAAAGGACGGCGAGGTCGCCAACAATCTGGCCGATGGCAACATCGTGCTCGGCCAGACCAACTCGAAAGTGAAGATGATCGGCGAGGGCAGTCAGTCGATTGTCGACACCTCCTACACGCCGCCGTCGTGGTTCTTCGAGGAGGGCGAGCCGACCGCCGCGGAACTGAGCGGCTCGGACGTGTTCGACGTCACGGATTTCGGCGCGGTGGCGGACCCCGACATCGACAGCACCGCCGCGATCCAGGCCGCGATCGACGCCGCCTACGAGAACGGCGGCGGGGTCGTATACCTCCCCCCCGGGGTCTACGGCATCGCCTCGAGCGACTACCTCCCGGGCAAGTCCGGCAGCCTGTACCTCCAGTCCAACGTCTATATGAAGGGCGCGGGCATGGAGTACGCGTCGAATGGCGGGGTTGAGCCGAGCTCCAGCATTCGTCTGGTGGACGGCTCGAGCGATTTCATCTCCGGCCTGATCCGCACCAGCCCCTCCGAGGGCACCTTCAACTATGGCGTCGCGGACCTGACGATCGACGGCAACCGCGCCAACACGACGAACGACGTCATCGCGGTGCTCACCGGGGTAAAGCCGCAGAACGGCGACGGCATTCCGGATCAGGACGTGCTGTTTCTGCGGACCGAAGCCAAAGACCATTCGAGCTACGGCTTCGACCCGCACGAGATCACCGTCAACATCACGATCCAGGACAGCGTGGCGCACGGCAACGGCCTAGACGGCTTCGTCGCGGACTACCTCGTCGACAGCGAGTTCAAGAACAATATCGCGTTCGACAATGACCGCCACGGCTTCAACGTCACGACGACCGCGACCAACTTCAAACTCACCGACAACATCGCCTACGGCAATGGCGGCAGCGGGGCGACGCTGCAGCGCGGCAACTTCGACATCCCGATCGTGTCCGACGTGACGATTTCCGGCGGCGAGTACTACGACAACGCCGGCGAAGGCATCGTGGTCCGGATGAGCGACGACGTCACGATCACCGGCGTCCATGTGCACGACAACGGCAAGTACGGCGTCCGCGTCAAAGGCTCGACCGACGTCACGATCGACAACAACGTGATCGAGGACAACGGGCAGCTCAGCGCGGGTTCGTATTCGAACATCCAGATCCTGGAAGAGTTCGATCCGATCACCAGCTCGACCTTCGCCTCGACCGGCACGGTGATCACCAACAACGAGCTGATCTCGAGCAGCGGTCAGCTCAAATACGGCGTCGAAGAGCGGATCTATGATCCGGTCACATCACCGGATTCGGTCGACAACACCTTCATCGGCGCCAACAACAGCATCACGGGAACCTACTCGCGCGAGGCCGTCGAGCTGGTCGGTGCGTCGAGCGTCTGGCTCGGCACCTCGGCGACCGAAGGTCCGGACGTGTACACCGGCGACAGCGACGGCGACCTCTTCGACGGCCTGGGCGGCGACGACACGATCTCCGGCACCGCCGGCGACGACACTCTGTTCGGCGGCGCTGGAGACGACGTGATCGACGGCGGCACCGGCCAGGACTCCCTCTACGGCGGCTCCGAAAACGACCGGCTGCTTGGATCCAGCAATTTCGATTTTCTCGACGGCGGCGTCGGCGACGACACGATCTATGGCGGCTCCGGCAACGACACCATCATCCTCGGCGCCGGCGCGGACAGCGTCGGCGGCGGCACCGGTACGGACACCTTCCTGGTCGCGCTCGACGACTCGGTGGACGACATCACCGGCGGCAGCGGCTACGACATCCTGGACTACGGGTCCTCGGCGATCGGCGTGACGATCGACATGAGCTCAAAGACGGTGCGCGCCGCGGACCAGAACCTGACCAACCCGACCGACGTCTTCCGCGGCATCGAAGAGGTGGTCGGATCGGGCTTCGACGACGAACTGCTCGGTCTGAACAGCGCGGGCGACCGGATGTCAGGCGGCGACGGCGCGGATTTCTTCCGCGGTCGCGGCGGCGACGACCAGATGAGCGGCGGCGCCGGAAACGACACCTACTTCTGGTTCAAGTCCGACGTGGTCTCCGGCGCTACGATCTACACGGACGAGATCCTCGATTTCGAAGCCGGCGACGTGCTCGACTTCCGCGAATTGGTGAAGAACGAGACCTATGCCGACCCGTCGGAGGTCGTGCAGACGACCACCGTCGGTTCCGACACCACGGTCTCGGCCAAGATCGACGGCGTCTTCGTCGAGGTCGTGACGCTGACCGGCGTGACCAGCGTCCCGACCGGTTCGATCGAGATCGACGACGCCTTGTTCGTCTGAACGACTCCGAGGGCGATGCGGCGGCTCGAAAGCCGCATCGCCCGTTTCGCCGCTGCGCCGCGCCGCAGCCCCGTTCTCGCCACGGCGCCGACGGACTCCCACTCTCAGATCAGCTTTTTCAAGAAGATTCAGCACTTTAGCCAGCGGCGCGCATGATCTGGGCGGCTCATGCGAAGGTATCTGAAGCGCCGCTCTGTAGTCTCATTGTATGCCGAGACCGAGGCCTCGGCGAGACGCGCCGCGGCCCCTCCTCGGCCCGACCTCGCCGCCTGACAGAGCGCCGGCGATCCGCCCATCCGGCGCGCGCGAACCGTCTGAAGGAGGCTGCGATGCCGTGGAGCTTCGACGACTTCGATCTTCGCAATTGGAAGATCACGTTGCCGGTCGACAAAGACTACGACGACGGCGATCCGAGCAATGACAAGAATGGCGAGGCCGTCGAGATCAAGGGCGACGCCTTCGAAGGCTTCGAAGCGCCGCCCTACTTCTTTTACGACGCGGGTCTGGACGCGATGGTCTTCCGCGCGGATGTCGACGGGGCGACGACCTCGGGCAGCCGCTATCCCCGCTCCGAACTGCGCGAGATGGACGGCGACGACCGCGCCGCCTGGACGCTTTCCGAAGGCGGCGCGATGTCCGCCACCCTCAAAGTCGACGAACTGCCGACGGAAGACGACGGCGATCCGGGCCGCGTCATCGTCGGCCAGATCCACGGCCAGGACGACGAGTTGGTCCGGCTCTACTACGACGCCACGGGCGCGCTGTATTACGCGAACGAACGCACCGGCGCCGATGGCGATGAGCGCGAGTTCTACTTCGCGAACAAAAACGGCGAAGCGCCCGATGTCTCGCTGAAGGAGACGTTCTCCTATCTGATCGATGTCGACGCGGACGCGCTCGTCGTGAAGGTTTTCGCCGACGGCCAGGTCTATGAGGCGACGCCCACCGACGGCGTCGCCCCGACGGAACTCGTTAGCGCGTGGGACGACGACGAGTTCTACTTCAAAGCTGGCGTCTATTCGGGCGTCAATGACGACGACGGCCATCCGCGCGAGGGATCGGGCTCGGCCCAGGCGGCCTTTTTCGATCTGGACTTCGGACATTCGGGCGATGCGGGGCTCGGCGCTTGGGAAGCCGCCACAGGCGATGCGCCCGATGGCGACGGGACCGACGGGCCCGATACGCTGAAGGGCGGCGCGCTCGACGACACCTTGCGCGGCCTCGGCGGCGAGGACCGGCTGCTCGGCCGCGACGGCGCCGATCTGCTCATCGGAAACGGCGACGCCGACACCCTGTTCGGCGACGACGGGGACGACCGGCTTCGCGGCGGCGCCGGGGCCGACAGCGTCTCCGGCGGCGCCGACCGAGACAGCCTGTTCGGCGACGACGGCGCGGACACGCTGAGGGGCGGCGGCGACGACGACACGATCAAGGGCGGCGACGGCGCCGATCGGCTGGACGGAGGCGGCGCGCGCGACCGGCTGATGGGCGGCGACGGCGCGGACGCCCTGTTCGGCGGGGTGGGAGCCGACACGCTGTTCGGCGACGACGGCTCGGACGAGTTGCGCGGCGGCGACGGCGGCGATCTGTTGAACGGCGGCGCTTGGAGCGACACGCTCCTGGGCGGCGACGGCGCGGACAGCTTGTTCGGAGGAAGCGCGAAGGACCTGCTCCTCGGCGCGACCGGCGACGACCGCTTGGCCGGAGAGGACGGGGCGGACACGCTGAAGGGCGGCCTCGGCGACGACACGCTGAAGGGCGGCGCAGGCGCGGACAGCCTGACCGGCGGCGGCGGACGCGACCGGTTCGTCTTCGACGCGAGCGCCGGCGAGGACCGGATCGCCGACTTCGAGGACGGCGTCGACAAGATCGACATCCGGTCCTTCGGCTTCGAGGCGGACGCCTTCGAGACGGCGATCGCCGCCGCCCTCTCAGACGCCGGCGACGGCGCGACTCGCCTGGACCTGACCGCGCTCGGCGGCGAGGGGTCGGTCAGGATCGAGGGGCTGAGCCTGGCCGAAGCCGACGCGACCGACTTCGCCCTCTGACGCGCGCCGCACCGGGACCGGTGGCGCGCTTCTTGGAAACAACAGCCTGCGATGGAAAGCTCGGCGGTTGGAACGGAACCGCGCGCCGCGGCTGCTGGCTCCGGCGGTAGGATTCCAACCCCGATTCTCGTCCGTTCAACGCTGTTTCAGAGAAAGCAAAAGCCTTTGAAAAATCAGAAGGATACAGCGACGCAATCGCCAGAGCGTTCCAGCGCGTTTCCTCTTGTCGCACCGCAGTGAAAAGTCAAACTGGGACGCAAAATGGGACACAGAAACGTAGGATCTAACCAGTGAGGATGCGCCGTCTCCGTCAGCGAGGACCGATCCATCGATTGAAAGCCGCCGACGTTCAGCGTCTTGGCCCAGGACGACACAGCGACGGGAACTGCCTTTACCTCCATGTCCGCCAGAATGGCGCGCGGGCTTGGGTCTGCCGGGTGAAGGTCGATGGCCGGGAGCGCGATCTCGGGCTCGGCTCCGCGGCGCACGTTTCCCTGTCCGAAGCGCGCGCGCTTACGGCGAGCCTCCGACGCGCGATCCACGAAGGCCGCAACCCGATCCACGAGCGCGACGGCGAAGAAAAACCGATCCCGACCTTTGCGGATGCTGCTCGGCACGTCATCGCCCCTCAGGTGGCGCCCACCGCGCAATCGACAAAGACGCCGGCGCAATGGTTGAGCGTCCTCGAGCGCCACGCTTTTCCTCTGATCGGCGGTCGCCCGATCGACCAGCTGACGCGCCGCGACGTGGTCGGCGTGCTCGAGCCGATCTGGCACGAAATCCCCGAAGTTGCGAAAAAACTAAAACAAGCACTCGCTCGGGTATTCGAGTGGGCGCGCGATCAGGAACTCTACATCGGCGACAATCCAGCCAGCGGCAAGATCCAGGGGCTCGGACCGCAGAGAACGCGGACGAAACATCATGCCGCCGCGCCGATCGACGATCTGCCCAGACTCTGGACCCGCCTTTGCGACGTTGGCGGCATCGGGCCCATCGCACTCCGCTTCCTCATCCTGACCGCGGCGCGCTCGGGCGAGGTCCGCAAACTCCGCTGGTCCGAGGTCGATCCGAGCGCGGCGCTTTGGGTCATCCCAGCTGAAAAAATGAAGGGCGGGCGCGAGCACCGAGTACCTCTGTCGCCCGCGGCGCTCGCGCTCCTGGAAAGCGTCGCACCGCTTCGGCGCGACCCAGATGATCTCGTTTTTCCGAACGCGAAGGGAACGGAACTTTCTGACGCGACGCTGGCGCGCGTGCTCGACCGACTCGCCGTCGAGGGCAGACCTCACGGCATGCGTTCGAGTTTTCGCGATTGGGCGACGGAAATCGCCAGTACCAACCATCCGATGGCGCGCGATCTGGCCGAACTTTCCCTCGCGCATCAGGTCGGCGACGAGGTGGAACGAGCCTATGCGCGCTCTGATCTACTCGCTCGCAGACGCGCGCTTCTTGACGACTGGGCGGCGTTCGTCACCGGCGCCGACCCTCTTTGAAGCCCGGCGCTGAACCGCATGTGAGCTCGACGCCCGACGAGGACTCGCAGCGTTTCGCGGCGAGGTCTGAACCGCCCCCCAGTTTGCAGGAGGCCTCGAACCTTGAGAGGAAGAGGTCATCGAAAAGAAGAAGACAGCGGGGCTGTTTTCGCCTGAGGTCCGGGAGCGCGCGGTACGGCTCGTGCGGGACCACGAGGAGAGCTACGGCTCGGAATGGGCGGCGATGTGCTCGATTGCAGGGAAGATCGGCTGCAGTTGGAATGCTCCCCGGAAAGTGGTCCGACAATTGAGTGAAGCCCGGCTCTGACGTTGCTGGTCCCTACCGGACCACTTCCATCTTCAACTCATGCCGCCAGATTGTCGGTCATGTCGTCCCGCGCTTCGATTGGCGTTCGGTAGCCGAGGCTCGAATTGAGCCTCTGACGATTGTAGAAGACCTCGATGTATTCGAACAGCGCCGCCTTGTCCTCTTGCCCATGCTCGTCCTCCTGACCTGAGAGAAATTTACTCCCCGGTCCGGCGTGGGCCAACAAGGTCATAGTTTCTTGGCACCCGAGACCGGACCAATCGCCCGCTCAAAAGGGCGGCCGCGCTCAGCGATGTGAGAATTGGACCAAAGATGAGCTCTATGAACGCGCGAAGGAGCTCGATTTGTCTGGCCGCTCGAAGATGTCGAAGGCCCAACTGATAACGGCGCTGCGGGATCGTTGAGCAACCGCGCAGTCGCCGAGATGGGAACCAAAGCCTTTCTCGTCGGTTGCTCTTCGGCCTAGCCGGAGTTCATCGAAATGTCCTTGTCAGCCCCGTTCAGCGCATTGGTCGGCGCAGATCGTCCTGCAGCCGTCGCGGAGCGTGAGGCTCGAAATGGGTTTCTCCACCTGGGCGCGCTGTCGCTCACCAAGATCGCTGACGGGCTGGTGAACCCGAAATTGGTTCTGGCGTGGTTGCTGTCTTCGTTGGGGGCGCCGGCCGCGGCCATTGGAGCGTTGACGCCTGTTCGCGAGGCGGGCGCGCTCTTGCCTCAGCTCGCGATCGCGCGTCAGCTTCATAGGTCGCCAGCTCGGAAATGGGTTTGGGCCATCGGCGCAGCGCTGCAGGGTTTTGCGGCGCTCGGTATGGCGGTTGTCGCCGCAACAATGGAGGGGCCGGCCGCCGGATGGGCGATTGTCGGGCTGTTGGCGCTTTTGGCGATCGCTCGTGCGGCGTGCTCTGTCACGTACAAAGACGCGCTCGCACGGACTGTCGAAAAGACCAGGCGGGGAGCTGTGACCGGCGCCGCGGCCAGCGCCGCCTCGCTGAGCGTCCTCGGCTTCGGCATTCTTCTTGCCGCGGGCGTCTTGCCGCTGACAACGGCGACCATCGCCGGTGCGCTCGCGCTTGCGGGCCTGTTGTGGCTGGCTGGCGCGCTGTTGTTTGTGCGCCTTGCGGAGCCGAGCTCGGAAGACGAGCCTGCGTCTGATACGTCCTCCTTGCTCGGCGCTTGGAAAGAAAGCCGACAGCTTCGCTTGCTGATCTATGGGCGCGCTCTGCTCTCGGCGACCGCATTGGCGCCGCCGTTTTTGATTGTGATGTCGAGCATGTCTGGCGGCGCGTCTCTGGGGTCGCTCGGGCCCCTGATCTTGGCCTCGGCCGGCGCCTCCATCCTGTCCGCCTATGTCTGGGGTCGCCTTTCAGATCGTTCAAGCCGGCTGACCCTATTGGTGGCCGGCGCATTGGCGGCGGCGACGCTCGCCGGGGCCGCGGCGTTTGGCTGGGCAACTGGCGGATTGGGCGGCGCAACGGGCGCCGCGGCGATCTTGTTTGTCGCCCAGATCGCCTACGAGGGCGTACGCGCCGGTCGCAAACTGCACCTGACCGATATGACGACCGACGAGAACCGTGCGCGGTTCACTGCAGTGTCGAACACCATGGTCGGCGTCGCCTTATTGGCGGGCGGCGGCTTCGGATTTTTGGCGGACGTCGCCGGACCTGCGGTGGTGTTAGCCGTGTTCTCAGCGATGTGCGCCGCCGCGCTGCCGCTGGTGATGCAGCTTGACGAAGTGCAGCAGCAACCGTCGGAGCAGGCCTGATGGACGCCTCGATGACGCAAGCCGCAATGGACCAGCTCCGAGACCACCTGATCTCGCTCAGCGAGATGGGGCCTCGGGTGGCGGCGGCGCTGGCGTTGCTCGCGGTCACTTGGGCGACGGCGCGGATTGTGCGGTGGCTTGTGACGCGCGTCGCCAGACGGATTGTTCGGCGCGATGCGTTGGTCGAAGTCTTGATGATGCTGAGCGTCGGCGGCGTGTGGCTGGCGGGCTTGCTGATCGCATCGGCGGTCGCGTTCCCATCCATCACGCCGGCAGACGTGCTGACGGTGCTCGGGCTGGGGTCGGTTGCGATCGGCTTTGCGTTCAAGGACATCTTTGAGAACTTCATCGCCGGTATCCTGATCCTGATCCGCGGGCCATTCGCGTTCGGCGACCATGTGGTGTGCGGCGAGATCGAGGGCGCGATCGAGCGGATTTCGGTGCGCGACACGCATGTGCGCCGGACGGACGGGCAACTCGTCGTGGTGCCCAATGCGGATCTGTTCAAAAACCCAGTGACTGTGCGCACCAACCGAGAACTGCGTCGCACGAGCATCCTCTGCGGCGTCGCTTACGGCGAAGACGCGGACGAGGCGCGCCGGGTGATCGAGCAAGCCGTCGTGGCTGTCGACAGCGTGCGTGACGATGTGCGGGACGTGCAGGTGTTCGCGCGCGGCTTCGGCGCGTCCTCTGTTGATTTTGAGATCGCCTGGTGGACCGGGTCTCGACCAATCAACATCCGCGCGTCCCGCGATCAGGTCGTGCGCGCTGTCAAACGAGCCTTGGACAGTGCGGGCATCGAGATCCCCTTCCCGCAGCGCGTTGTGACGGTGCGTGAAGAGACACGCGACGGGCACCCAGCGCAAGACGAAGGCGCCGGGCCTGACGGCAAGCTGCAAGCCCGCACAAGCCGGTCGCACGCAGATGCCTGAAGCTGGGCCCATTGGGCGGGGCGAAGCTCTGCTGCAGCAGCGCGCTCGGGCTCTTGTCGTCGTGCAGTTGCTTGCGATGCACGGGCTGAGCATGGCGGCGCTGACCGGCCCGCCTGCGATCGTTGCGGCGCTCGAGGGCGCATGGAGCCTGGCGCTCGCGTTGGCCTTCGGCGCAGCGCTGCCGGCGGCGGCGTTCTTTGCGCAGCGCGCGGCTCCGGGCGTGGCCGAACCGCGCAAGATCGAGGCGTTTGTTGCGGTCGCTGCGGCGTTTGTCGTGGGCTCGTTGCTCGCGACGCCGGGGTTCCTGGCGCTGGGCATGGATCCGGTTTCCGCGTTTTTTGAAGCGGTGTCGGCGGTGACCACAACCGGCGTCAGCGCAGCGACGAGCACGGCGGACTGGCCTCAGGCCGGCCACTTCTTACGCGCTTGGCTTCATTGGATCGGTGGATTTGCGTTCGCCGTTCTGGCCATTGCCTTGGTTTTGGGCCAAGGCGCTGTCGCAATTCGTTTGGGCTTGGTGGATGGGCCTGGGGTCGACGCGTTGGGCTCGACCAGGCAACGGGCGCGCACCCTGTTGGGGGTCTACGGCCTCACCAGCTTGGCGACCGTGGTGTTGGCGGCGCTGTTCGCGCCCAGCGCTTTTGAAGGGGCCTTGCTGGCGTTGTCGGCGATCTCCACCGGCGGGTTTGCGCCTCGGCCGGACAGCGCGGGCGGGTACGCGGCGACGCTGCAAGCCTCGATTGCGGTGTCGATGCTCGCGGGCATGGTGGCGTTCAGTCTGTACCATTTGGGCTGGCGCAAAGGGCCCGGCTCCTTCCTTCGTGACGGGGAACTGCGCCTGCTGCTCGGGATTTTAGCGGTGGCCTCGGCGGCGGTGATTGGGCTGGAGGCGTCGCGGTCGGGCGGCGTCGGGGCCTGGGATGCGGCGTTCACGGTGATCAGCGCTCAGTCGACGGGCGGGTTCGCGACCATCTCGCTGGACAGTTTTAATTCTGCGTCGTTGGCCCTGCTGATCTTGGTGATGGCGATCGGCGGATCGCTGGGGTCGACGGCCGGCGGCCTGAAGGTGTTTCGCGTCGCGTTTGCGATGGCGGCGGCGCGTCTGGCGCTGAGCCGCACGGCGCTCAGCCCGAACGCGGTGTCTCATTTGCGCGTGTTTGGGCGGAAAACGGAGAACGGCGAGGGCGTCGACGTGTTTGCCCTGTTCGTCGTGTATCTGATGGCGCTGTTCGCTCTGTGGATCGCCCTGTTGTGGACCGGGGCGGAGGCGCTGCCGGCGCTGTTCGACACGGTGTCTGTGCTGTCGAATGTCGGCCTCTCGATGGGTGTTGTGGGGCCCGATCTGAGCCCGGCGCTCAAGCTGTTGGTCGCGCTGGCGATGCTGCTGGGGCGCCTCGAATTCCTCGCCTTTCTGATCCTGTTCCGCGTCTCGACTTGGGCGCCGACCAGCTTCGGCGCGGCCGTGAGCGCGCGCCTTCGCCGCTGGATCGATGCGGCCGCCGCCGTGCGGTTCCGGCGATGACCGCTGTTGAAAAGGAGTTCCGATGAGAACCGTAATCGCCGGCGCGTCCGGCTTGGGCAAAGCGGCGGCCGAGAAGCTGATCGCCGCGGGCCACGAGGTGGTGATGATCGACATCGACCGTGCGCGGCTCGACGAGTTGTCCGGCCGCATCGACTGCGGGTTGGTGCATGGCGACTGCACGCTGCCGTCAACCTTACGAGAGGCTGCGGGCGACGAAACCTGCGCACTGCTCGCGCTGACGGACAGCGACCAAGACAACATCCTCTGCGCGAAGGTGGCGCTGTCCGTTGGGTATGAACGGGTCGTACCGCAGATCGTCAAAACCGAACTGTTGGCGATCTGCGAAGAGTTGAGCATCCCCGATGTGGTGACGCCGCACGAGACGGTGTCGGCTGGCTTGGTGGATCTGCTCGAGAAGTGCGGGGCCTCGGACCACGATCCGCACTTGGTCGGGGACTTGCGGCTGATGCGCCACGAGGTTGGTCGCGCGCACGACGGTCTGCCGCTCAGTGACTTGCCGCTGGAGGGCCGCGCCAAGGTCATCGCACTGGAGCGCGGCGAGCAGGCAAACTTGGCGGACGCGCAGACCGTGCTCCGCACCGGCGATCTGCTGGTGCTGCTGGTGCGCCGCGGGGATGCGGAGTCGGTCCATGACGCGTTGAGCCAGGAGGACGCCGCATGAACGCCCCGTCTTTTGGACAGGCCGACGAGAAGCGCATCGCAGACCAGCAAGCGCTGCGCTCGGATCAGATTTTTGAGATCGTTCGCCGGGATGGCGTGGAAGAACTCGAGCGTCCGGCGACGTCCTTGGCGTGGTCCGCACTGGCGGCGGGCTTGGCGATTGGATTTTCCGTCCTGGCGGAAGCCGCGCTGCTCGCAAAGCTGCCGTCGGAGACCGTCGGTCGGGATCTGATCGCCGAGATGGGGTACACGGTCGGCTTCATCATCGTCATCCTGAGCCGACTTCAGCTGTTCACCGAGAACACGATCACCCCCGTCTTGCCGATTTGTTACGCGCCAACGCGGGCGAACTTTAGCGCGCTCGCAAGGATCTGGGGGATCGTGTTTGCGGCCAACATGCTCGGCACAGTTTTATTCGGTCTGTTCTTGATGGAGACCCCGGCGATCTCTGAGGAGCTGCGGGTCGCGGTGCTCGAGATCAGTCGAAAGGCGCTGGACGGCGCACCGATGGAAATCCTGATCCGCGGGATCGGGGCCGGCTTCTTGATCGCGGCGCTGGTTTGGATCTTGGCGCATGTCGATGCGGCGCCGTTGTTCACGATCTTCCTGGTCACCTATGTCATCGCAATCTGCGGCTTCAGCCATGTGATCGCAGGGACGGTCGAGGCGACGGCCTTGATTGCTGTCGGCGAGGTCAGCGTTGGGGCCGCGATGTTCGGCTTCATCCTGCCGGCGCTGATCGGGAACGTGATCGGCGGCACCGCGCTCTTTACGTTGATCGCCTACGGTCAGGTCCGCGACGAGATCTGACGGCGCCCCATCACACTCACAAATGAAAAGGAGGATCGCATGGGCGATCTGCTTTCCGCCGCGCGCACGCGCCTGTTCTACGCCGCCGAGGCTCTGGAGTTGCCGCCGTCGCTGTGCGCGTCGCTCAAATATCCGGCTGAGACGACGGCACTGTCGATCCCGTTGCGTCGGGACGACGGATCAATGGACTATGTGAAGGCGTGGCGCTGCCGGTACGACGACCGGCTAGGTCCCACGAAAGGCGGCTTGCGGTTTCACCCGTCGACCAACGCCGACGAGGTGCAGACGCTGGCGTTCTGGATGACCATGAAATGCGCGCTCCTGGACCTGCCGTTCGGCGGCGGAAAAGGCGGCGCGCAGATCGATTATGGGGCGCTGTCGGCACATGAGCGCGAGCGGTTCACGCGCGCGCTCACGGACGGTTTCGCGCATGTGTTCGGAGCGGATCGAGACATTCCCGCGCCGGATGTGGGGACAGGGCCGACGGAGATGGCGTGGATCGCCGACAGTTTTAGCCGCCGCGTTGGGCGGCAAGAGCGCTCAGTGGTGACGGGCAAACCTCCCGTTTTGGGCGGCCTGTCCGGCCGGGCGGCGGCGACAGGGGATGGGGCGTTCGACACGCTCAAGGCGCTTGCGGGCGAACTGGGGCTCGAAAACGGCGCAAACAGAATTGCGCTTCAGGGTTTTGGCTCAGGGGGCCGCCGGTTTGCACAGGCGGCCGCTGCCGAAGGGTGGCGGATCGTGGCGGTGGCGGACAGCTCGGCGACCGTGTTCGACGGGGATGGGCTCGATGTGGATGCGGTTGCGCGATCGAAAGATGAGACTGGGTCCGTGGGCGAAATCGAAGGCGCTCAGCGCCTCGCCTCAGAAGCGGTGTTGGGCGTCGATTGCGACCTGCTGGTTCCCGCAGCGCTCGGCGGTCAGATCACGACCGAGACCGTCGACGATCTGCGGTGCGCAGCGATCCTCGAGATCGCCAATGGGCCGACCTCGCCGGATGCGGATGAGCAGTTGAGGGCGCGGGGGGTGCGGGTCGCACCCGATATCTTGGCGAATGGCGGCGGCGTGTTCTCGAGCTGGCTTGAGTGGGTGCAGGGGCGCACGCAAACGCCGTTCGACGCGGAGAGCCAACGCGAGCGCTTGCGGTCTCGGATGACGGCGCGCGCGGAAGCGGTGGCGCAGGAGGCGCGCCGCTTGAACGTTGATCTGCGTCGCGGCGCTTATGCACTGGCGGCGCAGCGTTTGGCGGATGCGCAAGCGGCGCTTGGCGGCAACGCATACCGCTCCTGAGCCTTGAAGGTGGAACAGGCGCACGCGCAACGCGTTGTTCTTGGAGGAAAGGAGGTCGCAATGTTTGCGAAAGCTGAAATCCGAGAGCTGTTCCCCATCGATCAGCTCGATCACCTCGTCGATCGGGTCGTCGAAGCGAAGCATCTTCCGGTCTCGACGCGGACAGAGGTTCTGCGCGACATCGAAGCGGCGGCTCAAGACATCGACGGGCTCTGTCGCGACGGCGTCGAAAAGCTGCAGCGAGAAGCGCGAGGGGACAATCGCTTGGAGTTGTCATGTGATCTGGAGAAGCCTGTCACGTTCGGCGAACCGACCAACAACGAGGTGTCTCGTTTCGACGGCGAAGGTGGCGTGCTTCAACCGTAAAGACGACTGGCAAAAAAAAGGGCGGCTCATAGAGCCGCCCTTTTTCTCATTTGCTTTCCCGTTCAACAAAATCGTTGATCCGACTTGTCGTGTCCTGGCCTTTTTGGCGGCGGACCGAAATGAGCTGATACACCCCAAAGCCGACGATCGCGACGAGCGTTGTTCCAGCGAGGATTGTGATATAGCTGATGCCCATAGGTGCCTCCATTTGAATAGACTTGGAAACAACGCATCAAGCGGGAAACGGTTTCATATTTTCGATCTAGGCGACCACGACATAGACTGCGTAGATCGACGCCAAACCCAAAGCGCCGCCGATAGCGGCTAAGACGCCGTCCCGCCCCACCAACGCTAAGCCAAGAGCCATCACCGCGAGTGCTGGCAGCCAGACGCCGCCGGGAATGACGGCCATAGGGTAAAAAATGATGGCCAGAGCGATGGACGCGATCGCGATGCTCGTTCTCGCCACCGGCCCCTCCGTCAGAACCGTCCAACGCGGCTTGATCACCGCGTCGACGCGCGCGACGTAGGGCTTCACTTTCTCGATGCCGTTTTGGAGCGTCGCTGGGTCGACGGAAATTTTGCGCAGGCGATCCGGCAGCCAAGGTGTCTCGCGACCAATCAGGTATTGCGCCGCGATCAGGATGACGATGGTGCCCGTCAGGATCGAGACGCCGGGGATCGCGCCAATGATCGGCAAAGCCGCGATCAAAGACACCATCGTCAAAAGCGCCCCAAAGGAGCGTTGGGCGAAGGCGTCGACGGTCTGGCCCACCGTCAGCTTTCCCTCCGCTTCCTGAGCAGTCTCATCCAGTGCTTCGAGCACATTCTCTAAGTCATGAGTTTCAGACGACATGGTTGGCCTCTCGGATCGCGTGCGAACGCACAGGTGCTGAGAGGGCAACGTGAGGTTGTCGAATGGAGTTCCCTTCGCACTTACGTTCGTTTGGCGAACGCCTTCTCCAGCGCGGCGGCGACAGCCTCGGCGCTGTAGGGTTTGCGCAGCACGATCATCTCTGAGTGCTCCGACATGCCGTGGTTCGCAGGGTCTCGGCCGGTCGACAGCACAACGGGGCGGCCCTGATCGACAATGCGATCCAGCACCGGGTCGGCAGTCTGGCCGTGCAGCTCGTAGTCGACAAAGGCGACGTCAAACTCTCGTTCGGCCAAAGCGTTGAGCGCTTCTGGCACTGTCGCCACGACAACGATGTCTCGGGCTCCCCTTTGGATGAGCATGTCTTCAAGGTCGAGCGCGATGATCGCAGAGTCTTCGACAATCAAAGCTGAGAAACGCTTTGGAAGAGATCCGCGCCGCTGCTCGTCGCTTCGCGCTGTGGGACCCGCGTGTTTGAAGTTCGACAGTGGCGCCCGGAGCGTGAAGGCGGCGCCGTCTGCCAAAAAGTCGAGCGATGCGGCCCCGCGGAGCTGTCGTGGCGCCGTCGCGGTGATGAGCGTGGCCCCGAAGCCGTTCTCGGGGTGCGCGTCGACCACTGGCCCGCCGCGCTCGCGCCATGTGAGCGTGAGCTCGCCGCCATGCTCCTGCCAGGCGACAAAGACGCGACCATGCCGGGTCGACAAAGCGCCGTACTTAAAGCCGTTGGTCGCCAGTTCATGGAGCAAGAGCGCCATCGGCGGGGCCGCTTCGGCGGTAACATCCAGGTCTGGCCCCTCGATCACCAGTTGCGGCCCTTCCGGCCGGCAAAACGGCGCAACAAGCTCTTGCACCATCGACTTCAGCGAAACCTCTGCGGCAACCTGGGCGAAGTCTCGATCGTACGACGCGGACAGCGCTTCAATCCGACCCAGCAACGCGGCGACAAAGGTCTCAAGCGACGTTGCGGACGCGCCGCCGACCCGCACAAGGCCGAGGATCAGACCGAGCAGATTTTTTACCCGGTGCCGCAGCTCGTCGATCATCATGTCCTGGCGTTCGGCATTGTGTTTGCGAAGTTCCGCGCCGGCTTCTTCTCGGCGAAGCACGGTCTCGAGCAGGATGATGCGCAGTTGCTCCGCCAGATGAACCTCGGCCTCAGCCCAACGCGGCGCGGGGCCAGAGGCGGTTTTCCGG
Source organism: Pseudomonadota bacterium (assembly GCA_039819865.1). Taxonomy (GTDB): domain Bacteria; phylum Pseudomonadota; class Alphaproteobacteria; order Rhodobacterales; family Rhodobacteraceae; genus JBCBRF01. The sequence continues at coordinate 23,791 of JBCBRF010000030.1, forward strand.
CGGGCGAACACGAGTTGCTCCGTCGATGTCGGCGACATCGGAACCACCAAAAGGCGGGCTCCGTCATCGGCGCCGGCGGACCCGCTTAACTCTGCAAGATTGTTCAGCACGAGCGGTTCGCGACGCCCTTCCGCTTGCAGTCGCGTACGGACATGCTCAACCGCAGCACGGTCCGGAGCCGATCGCAGCGGATGCACGTCCGTCATGGAGACGATCGCAAGGCCATCCGCCGCCATGACCTCGCACAGCAAATCGGCGTGCTCCGGCAACGCATCTCGCAGCGGCTTTCCAAGTTTCAGACGTGCTGCGAGCTGGTCGAGGGCTTTTGCGCCTGCCATCGCCTGTTCGCGCGACGACGCGCCAAGCCGCGCTTGGATCTGAAGGCTGATCAAGTCCGCCAGAAGCTCACATGCCGAGCGCGTTTCCGCCGACATCCGCCTTGGCTCGCGGCTGACACAGATGAACGACCCCCAGACGTCTCCGTCACACAGCAACGGGGCGCCGAGGACTGACCGGACGCCCGCATGTTGCAGCATGCTGGTTTCAGTCGAGGATAGGCTGCGCAAGTCGAGCGATTGGAGTGCTGCGAGACCGCTCGCGTCGATCTGCCCGAGCAGCATCGGTTGAGGCGCGGCCATGACGTCACACACAACGCGCAAGGGATGGCGCGCCACCCCGTCTCCGCGCGCGGCGACCTGATGGAAAGGCGCTGTCGTCAGGTCAGCGAAATCTGCCGCGCCGGGCTTTTTACTTCGCGCCAAGACAGAAACCTGCGCCCCGTCGACATCGCGGTGGAGCTCGACGCAGTCGGCCCCGGTGATTGCTCGCAACTGACGCGCTGCGGCGGCAAAGTAGTCTTCAAGGGCATTATGCTTTTGCAGTTGCGTCAGCGCGCGTTTCACGAGCAGCGCCGCATCGACCGCTGTTTCAGGTTCGCGTCTCTCAAACTCGATCGCGACGGTGTCGCCGCTGCGCTGGATCGCGACGTCGTAGACCCGGGGCCACTCTGAGCAATGGATACGAAAAAAGCGCTCAGAGCTCTCGCGCAGCTGCGCATGCTGCATCAAGTTGCGCAGGGTGTGCAGACCTTCGCGTCCCACGATCTCCGCGGCGGGCGCACCGATCGCGTCGCTCGGCTCCACGCCGAAAAAACTCTGCAGGTTTTGGCTAACATGCGAGACGCGCCAGTCAGTGGCGGCGCATATCAGAACGCAGCCGTGTCCTTGGACTGTGACCGCAGCCTGCGTTGGCGTATGGTGTTTCCCGACCGCGCTCGATTGCTCGAGGGGACGCCCTTGGTCCATTTGCGACACTGACAGACGCCCTTCTTGACTGCATTTCAATGCGATCCGAGTCGCTAGATGAAACCTATCAGTGTTGGACGCATTAAACTGAGACATAGGTCGGTGAAAAAATGAGAGATCGGGTGTCGAACGCCATGTCTGTTGAGTGCTCGAAGTGCCCACTCAGAAAATTAGAGATGTTTGCGAGGTTCAGCGCTGCTGAGATAGGCTTCATGCAATCATTTAAAGCGGGAGAGCTGGTGGTTGAGGCAGGCAGCCCGGTTCTGCTCCAGGGGGCGACGAGCCCGTATATTTTCACAGTTTTGAAAGGCTGGGCTCAGCGCAACATCTCTCTCGAAGATGGCCGGCGTCAGGTTGTAAATTTCGTTTTTCCAGGCGACTTTATCGGGCTTCAATCGGCAATTTTAGGTGAGATGGGCCACTCTGTTGAAGCGGTGACAGAGATGACCCTTTGCGTGTTCACAAAAGACCGGTTCTGGGACTTGTTCAAAAATTCCCCAGAGCGGGCCTATGACCTGACGTGGATCGCCTCGCGCGAAGAGCGGATGTTGGGCGACACCCTGGCCACAGTCGGCCGGAAGACGGCGCAAGAGCGTGTCGCCTATGCCTTGTCGTCGATTTACCGGCGGTCCAAAGCGCAGAACCTCCTAATCGACGGCGCGGCGCCGATGCCGTGGAAGCAACAGGATTTGGCGGACGCACTTGGACTGTCGCTTGTCCATACCAACAAGACCTTACGGCGGTTGCGGGAGCAGCAGTTGGCCGAATGGCGCGGCGACGAGCTGCGTGTTCATGATCTGGGCAAGCTCTCCGACGTCGGTCACTACGACCTGAGCGCCACCCTGACGCGCCCCTTGATCTGATCCGCGCCGCGCCTGAACAACACTCGAAGCTGTGCCCCAAACGGCGAAACGCCGCCTGCGCGCGGCAGACGACGTTTCGAATCGGTCTTCGAACGCTGGTTGTTTAAAGTGGGGGCGCCCGACCTCGCAGCACGTTCGAAACCATCGCGATCAGGAACAGCACCAGGAAAATAAAGAACACGATTTGTGCAATTCCAGCCGACGCGGCGGCGATGCCGCCAAAACCCAAAACGCCGGCAACCACGGCGACAAGAAAGAACAAAAGAGCCCAGCCTAACATTGTAT
>JBCBRF010000031.1:0-25600 GCA_039819865.1 Pseudomonadota bacterium
GGTAGCTATGGGCGGACGGGATAACCGCTGAAGGCATCTAAGCGGGAAGCCCCCCTCAAAACCAGGTCTCGCCGAGAGCCGTGGAAGACCACCACGTCGATAGGCCGGAGATGTAAGCGCAGCAATGCGCTCAGTTGACCGGTACTAATCGCTCGATCGGCTTGATCCGAACCAGAAGAAAACGCGCAGAACAGCGCCAGATCGCTCAGCGGTCAGTCAAGACAAACCGCGCAGCCGACGCCCCAACCGCGTCGGCGCGCCAAACCAAATAAAGCCTGGATGCCGAGAGGCCTGGACGCCGGGAGCCCCGACAGGGCGATCCCGAAGCCCAGCCTTTATTTGGTTTGGTGGTCATAGCGCCAGGGAAACTCCCGATCCCATCCCGAACTCGGACGATAAGCCCAGCCGCGCCAATGGTACTGCGTCTCAAGACGTGGGAGAGTAGGTCGCCGCCAAACCTCTAATCCCCCAAAAAAACTCTCTCTTCACGATAACCACCAAGACAAACAGCCAAATCGCCAAGCGGCGCGAGGGAAGGCGTTCGGTCGCGACCGTCTCGCCATCGACCGCGGCGCGGGCTTGGGATATCCTTTTCGCGGGAATCTCAAGGAGCCGTCCGATGAAGCTCGATCGTTTTGCGGTCTGTGCGTTCGCCGCCGCGATGCTGTGGGCGCCGAACGCTGGGGCGCAGGCGAACCTGTGCGCCGATCCGCAAACCTCGTGCGCCGCGGTCGTTCCCCAGCGCTGCTTATCGGCGCTCGGCGCCGGTTCGATCGCCGCGGGCGGCGGCGCATCGGGCTCCGACGATTGCGGCCCTTTCCTCAACCAGTACCGCACCTGCCTCGAGACGGTGGCGCTCACCTGTTCTCCGCAATCCGGGTCGGACGGCGCGACGGCCGCCCCGGCGCTCCCGTCGCCCGGCCCTGCGCAGCAACCGCCGGCGACCGCGCCGCAAGCCTTCGCCGCCTCGCCCTTCGGCACGGATGACGAGATCGCCCAGCGCCTGTTCGGCCAATGGCGCTGCACCTCCCAAGGGGCCAACGCCACCGGGACCCAGACGATCGTCGGGATGGTGAACTATGCGAGCGGCGGCCGCGGTTCGATGTCGGGCTCGATCACCGAGAACGGCTACAACGGCATGACCCTGACCGTCGAATTCGGCAATAGAGGCTCATGGCGCGTGATCAGCGGCCAGATCGAATCCGAAGTGACTGAGATCTGGTCGACCGGCGCGATGATGAACGGCCAGAACGTCTATCAGCAGCTGAAGCCGCAAATCGACGCGATGCTCTCGAACGCCAAGAATGCGCCGACTGTCATCCAGATTGCGGAGCTGATGCCGAACCGTTTCGTGAGCCGCGACGCCGCTGGTCAGATGACGGTGTGCACGCGCTGAGTTCCCGCCGAGCGACAAAAAGAAGCCGCGCCGGAAGATGCTCCGGCGCGGCTTTTTCGTTTGCGGATCCCAGCGCCGATCAGGCGTTGGCGAAGCTCGGCGCAAAGGACGGCAGCGCGATGCCGCGATAGACGCGCTTCACATCACGCGCGCGCGTCACGACCGGCTGAGCGGAGCGGATGGCGTTGACGCCGTCATGCTCGACGCCGCGATAGACCAGCTCCGTCGGCGCAGCACCGGTCAGATCCTCGACGAGATCTTCTTTGCGATACTTCACACCGCGGTAAATGAGATCGGTCATGGTCGTTCCCTCCATTAAGCGCCAACTTTGGGCGCTCCACTATTGCGCCCTGTCGCGAGCGCTACGGCGGCGCGGCCTCTCCCGCCGCGCTTGAGAGAGATATACGCAAGATGTGTAACTGTGTCAACTGTGTAAGTGAGTATTTTTCGCCGGCCGCTCGACGGCGCGCCTGTTGGGTCTTATGACGTTCGAGCGACAGCTGCAGTCGGGTGGAGATCGAGCTTTGGAGAAGCCGAACGAGAAATTGGATCAGCGGATCCAGCTGGTGGCCTCTAAGCAGTTCAACGAGTTGGTGGATGCTTGGCGGCGCACGCAGCCGGATCTGCCCTCGCGTTCCGAGGCGATCCGCCGGCTGGTGCAGCAAGGCCTGGATTTCGAGGAGAGCCATCCCATGCGCATGATCTCGGCGATCATCCGCCCCGCACGGTACGAGGCGGTCCGCGAGGCGCTCATGGAGCTCGGCGTCACAGGGTTGACGCTGACGGAGGTGAAGGGCTTCGGCCGGCAGCGCGGCAAGACGGAGATCTACCGCGGCTCCGAATACACCGTGGTCGAGACCCCGAAGCTGCGGATCGACGTGGTCGTCCCCGCCGAACGTCTCGAGGAGGTGACCAGCGTGATCGCGGACACCGCGCGCACCGGCAAGGTCGGCGACGGGATGCTGTTCGTGGCGCCTCTGATCGGGGTCCAACGCATCCGCACCGGCGAGGTCGACGGCCAGGCGATCGAGTGACCCCTTGCCGAAGCGGCGCGAGCGGCTCGAGGCGGCGTGGGCGGCGGCGGATCGCGCGACGGATCCCGTCTGCCCGCTCTGCGACCGTCCGATCCCGGCGGAGGCGAAGCAGTCTCTGCATCACCTGATCCCGGTGCTGAAAGGCGGCCGCGGCGGCCCGACCGCGCTGGTCCATCAGATCTGCCACAACGAGATCCACGCCGCCCTGACCGAGGCGGAGCTGGCGCGGCGCTTCGACAACTTCGAGGCGCTCCGCGCCCATCCGGGCATCGCCCGCTTCGTCGCCTGGGTGGCGGACAAGCCGCCCGCGTTCCACAGTCGCAGCGTCGGGAATCACCGCAAGCGCAAGAAGCGCCGGTAGCTTTTTCGCAGCCGGCCGAGCGGACCCGTCGAAGCGATGCGACAGCCCGGAGCGCAGAATGTCTGAGAAAGCCCATCCGACCGTCACCCCGATGCTCGCCACCCCCGACCCGGACGCCGCGATCGCCTTTTACGAGGCGGTGTTCGGGGCGAAGCGCCTCCCCCTCCAGCTCAAGATGCAGGGTGCGCTGGTCCACGCCGAGATCGAGATCGGCGGAACCGTTCTGATGCTGGGCGCCGCCGGCGGCCCGGCGCCGACGGCGGATCCGCTCGCCGGACCGAAGCTGAATCTGATGGTCGAGGATGCGGATGCGGTCTGCGCCAAAGCCGTCGCCCAAGGCGCGGAGACGCTGATCCCGGTCGCCGAGCAGTTTTACGGCCATCGCTCCGGCCGCATCCGCGACCCGTTCGGCTACGTCTGGGTGCTGAGCCAGGTCGTCGAGGATCTGTCGCCCGCTGAGATTCAGGCGCGCCTCGACCGCATGGGCTGACGCCCGTCGAAGCCGTTCGGCTGGACAAGCGCCGCGCGAGCGCGACATGGGAGGGCGATCTTGACCGCCTTCTCTCCGGATGCGCCGCCCATGCCCTACAGCTCCCTCCGCGACTTTCTCGACCGGCTCGAGGCCGACGGCCAACTCGTGCGGATCTCCGAACCGGTCTCGACCGATCGCCAGATCACCGAGATCCACCGCCGCACCCTCCACGCTGGCGGCCCGGTCCTGTTGTTCGAGAACGTGATCAAGGAGGACGGGACGCGCTCCGAGATGCCGGTCCTCGTGAACCTGTTCGGCACCGTCGAGCGTGTGGCCCGCGGCGTCACCCTCGACGGCAAGGAGCGCCGCACCGCCCATGACCTGCGCGAGGTCGGTCAGCTCATGGCCTTCCTGCGCCAGCCCGAGCCGCCCGAAGGGATCAAGGAGGCGCTCGGCCTGCTGCCGCTCGCCAAGACGGTGCTCCAGATGCGCCCAAAGACCGTCGGCGGCTGGTTCGGCGGCGGCGGCGCGCCATGCCAGGAGGTCGTGCTGCAGGGCGACGAGGTCGATCTCGACCGCCTGCCCATCCAGACCTGCTGGCCCGGCGAGCCCGCCCCGCTCGTGACCTGGCCCCTGGTCGTGACCAAGGGCCCGTCCGGCAAGAAGCAGGACGGCTACAATCTCGGCATCTACCGCATGCAGAAGCTTGGACGGAACAAGCTGATCATGCGCTGGCTGAAGCATCGCGGCGGGGCTCAGCAGCATCAGCGCTGGGCGCAGGAGAAGACCGAGCCGCTGCCCGTCGCCGCGGTGCTCGGCGCCGACCCCGGCACCATCCTCGCCGCCGTGACGCCCGTGCCGGACAATTTCTCGGAGTATCATTTCGCCGGCATCCTGCGCGGCAAGCCGGCGGAGCTGGTCGACTGCGTGACCCAACCCCTGAAGGTCCCGGCGCAGGCCGAGATCGTGCTGGAGGGGACCGTCAGCCTCGACGAATACGCCGACGAGGGCCCCTACGGCGATCACACCGGCTACTACAACTCGGTCGAGCGCTTCCCGGTCTTCACCGTCACCGGGATGACGATGCGCCGGAAGCCGATCTATCTCTCCACCTACACGGGCCGCCCGCCCGACGAGCCCTCGGTCCTCGGCGAGGCGTTGAACGAGGTCTTCATCCCGCTCCTGCAGCAGCAATTCCCCGAGATCGTGGATTTCTGGCTGCCGCCCGAGGGGTGCTCCTATCGGATCGCGGTCGTCTCGATGAAGAAGGCCTATCCCGGCCACGCCAAGCGCGTGATGATGGGGGCGTGGAGTTATCTGCGGCAGTTCATGTACACCAAATGGGTGATCGTGGTGGACGCCGATGTGAACGCGCGGAGCTGGGAGGATGTCTGGTGGGCGATCACCACCAAGATGGACCCCGCCCGCGACGTCACCCTGATCGAGAACACCCCGATCGATTATCTCGACTTCGCCTCGCCCGTCTCTGGCCTCGGCTCGAAGATCGGGCTCGACGCCACGGACAAGCTGCCGGGCGAGACCGACCGCGAATGGGGCGAGGTTCTCGACATGGACCCGGAGACCAAGGCCGGCGTCGACGCGATCTGGGATCGGTTGGGGATCGCGCTTCCCGGTCGCTGAGCGAATTTTGAAGGGCGCCGGCAGGTCTAACGAACGGGCGAGCGCGTAACGAGCGCATTGAGGGGCTCATCGACGCCCTTTGTCTCGAGGGACCCACGATGCCGCTGCCCGTCACCATGATCGCCGCCGGCCTGATGGCGCTGCTCTACGCCCATCTGGCCTTTCGCGTGATCGCCGTTCGCCGTCGCCTGCAGGTCGCGTTCGGCGACGGCGGCGAAAAGGAGCTGATCCGCATCGCCCGCGGCCACGCCAACGCCGGCGAGTACATTCCGATCTGCCTCATCCTGCTCGGATTGCTGGAGAGCGCCGGCGCGCCGCTCTGGCTGGTCGCGATCGGCGCCGCGGCGATGCTCGCGGGCCGCTTTCTGCACGGCCTCTACTTCGCCCATCCGGGCCTTCTGCCGTCGTCGATGCGGGTTCTGGGCATGCAGCTCACCATCGCGCCCATGATCTTCGTCGCGGTCGGCTTGATCGGCCACGGGGTCATCGACCTCGTCCTCTGAGGGCCCGCCTGACGCGCGGGCGCCGGGCGATCGGGCGCCGGGCGATCGGGCGCCGGGCGATCGGGCCGCCGCGACGCGGACCCCGGCGCCGCGATGGACCCAGGCGCTGCGATGGACCCAGGCGCTGCGATGGACCCAGGCGCCCGCCTGGGCTAGGTCTGGCGCATTCTCAGTAATCGAATGTGCGCGATGTCCCTTCCCATCACCTCCTTCTACGTCGGCGTCCTGGCGCTTCTGTTCCTGGCGCTCAGCTTCAATGTCAGCCTCGGGCGCATCAAGGGCCAGGTCTCGCTCGGCGACGGCGGCGACAAGGGCCTGATGCGGCGCATCCGGGCCCAGGCCAACGCGGCCGAGTATCTGCCGCTCGCCCTGATCATCCTGGCGCTGGTCGAGGGCTCGACCGCCCCGCCCTGGGTCGCGCATCTGTTCGGCTCCGCGTTGGTGGTCGGCCGCCTGTTCCACGCCTACGCCCTCACGAAGCGCGGCGCGCCGCTCGCCTTTCGCCAGATCGGCGTGCTCCTCACCTGGGGCGTGCTGTTCTTCGGCGGCCTCGGCCTGATCGGCCATTCCCTGACGGTCTCCGGAGTGACCCCGCAATGAGCGCCGAGACCACGGACCCCAAACGGCTCGACGATCTGGTCGGCGCGCTGCTCGACGCCGCCAAGGCCGCCGGCGCGGACGCCGCCGACGCGATGGCGAGCGCGGGCGAAAGCCTCGGCGTCACCGCCCGCGCCGGCGCGCTCGAGGAGGCGGAGCGCCAGGAGAGCCTCGATTTCGGCCTCCGCGTGCTGATCCAGGGCGCCGACGGCGTCCGCCAGGCCTCCGTCAGCGCCTCCGACCCCGATCCGGCGGTGCTGAGCGCCCTCGCCGAGCGGGCCGTCGCGATGGCGAAGGAGGCCCCGGTCGACCCGCAGGCGGGCCTCGCCGATCCGTCCCAGCTCATCGCGGAGATCCCGGACCTGCGCCTTCTCGACCCCGCGGCGCCGCCGTCCCCGGACGCGCTGCTCGAGACCGCGCTCGCGCTCGAGAGCCATGCGCTCGCGGTCGAGGGCGTGTCCCAGGCCGAAGGCGCCTCCGCCGGCTGGAGCCGGGGCCGCGTGGCGCTCGCCGCGACCAACGGCTTCCACGGCGCCTATGACAGCGGCTCGCACTCGATCAGCGTTTCCGCCGTCGCGGGCCAGGGGGGCGGCCAGGGGGGCGGCCAGGGGGGCGGCCAGGGGGGCGGCCAGGGGGGCGGAATGGAGCGCGACTACGCCTTCTCCGCCCGCCGACGCCGCGCCGATCTGCGCGCTTTGCCGGAGGTCGGGCGCGAGGCCGGCGAACGCGCGGTGAAGCGCCTCAATCCGAGAAAGCCCAAGACCGGAACTTATCCGGTGATCTTCGAGCCCCGGATCGCCAGCGGGATCGCCGGCGCGCTGACGGGCGCCTTGAACGGCGCCGCCGTGGCCCGTGGGTCGAGCTTTCTCCGCGCCAAGATGGGCGAGCGGATCGCGCCAGAGAGCTTCCAGCTTCACGAGGATCCGACCCGTCCCGGCGGGCTCGGCGCGCGCCCCTTCGACGGCGAGGGCCTGCCGACCCGCGCCAAGCGCCTGATCGCCGACGGGGTCGTCTCCGAATGGCTGCTCGACCTCGCCTCTGCGCGCAAGCTCGGGCTCGAGAGCAATGGCGCGGCCGGCCGCAGCGTCGGCGGCGCGCCGAGCCCCTCCGCCGGCGACGTCTGGATCGCGCCGGGCGCCGACAGCCCGGAGGATCTCTTGAAGAGCGTGAAGGCCGGCGTCTGGATCACGGAGATGATGGGCGCGGGCTTCAACGCGGTCACCGGCGACTACAGCCGCGCCGCGACCGGCTTCTGGATCGAAAACGGCGAGATCGCCTATCCGATCTCCGAATTCACGGTCGCGGGCCAGGTGTTCGACATGCTGTCGGCGATCACGGTCGCGAACGACCTGTCCGGAGACCGCCGCATCGACAGCCCGACCCTTTTGATCGACGGCATGAGCGTCGGCGCCGAATGACGCTCCGAATGACGCCCCGAATAACGCCCCGAATAACGCCCCGAGTGACGAGCGGGGCGGCGTCTGGTCTTGCCTTCGCGTAAAGCCGCTGGACGTCGCCTGATCGGGCGACTACCCCTCCCGCCATGCCAGATCTCGACGTTCCATCCGCCGCCGAAGACCGGGCCCTCCTGATCGAGGCGGTCCGCGCCGCCGGCCCTCTGGCGCTGAAGGATTTCCGCCTGGGCCGCGAGGCGGCCTCGGAGCGCTGGACCAAGAGCCATGACGACAGCGTCGTCACCGCCGCCGATCACGCCGTCAACGACGCCCTCCGCGAGATCCTGAGGGACGCCCGACCCGATTACGGCTGGCTGTCCGAGGAGGACGCCGACGATCTGGACCGACTCGCCCGGGAGCGGCTGTTCATCGTCGATCCGATCGACGGGACCCGCTCGTTCGCGGAGGGCAAGCCGGAATGGTGCCTCTCTGTCGCGATCGCAGAGGCGGGGCCGTCCGGCGCCCGGGTCACCGCCGCGGTGGTGTTCGCACCCGCGCTTGATCGCCTGTTCGCCGCCGAGGCCGGACGCGGCGCGACCTTGAACGGCGCGCCCGTCCGCGTCTCCGCGCGCGACGAGCTGCAGGGCGCGCGTCTGCTCGGCACGCGCAACGTCCGCCGTCCCGAGCACTGGCGCGGCGAGCCGCCGCTGGTCGAGATGACCTACGTCCAGCCCATCGCGTACCGCCTCTGCCTGGTCGCGGAGGGGGGCTATGACGGCTTGATCGCGCTCCGCGCGACCAATGAATGGGACATTGCGGCGGGCGCGCTGATCGTGGAGGAGGCGGGCGGCTTGGCCTCCGAAACCTCCGGCGCCGCCTATCGCTTCAACAAGCCGACGCCGCGCGTCCAGGGCTCGGTGGCCGGCCATCGAGAGCTGCAGGACGCGATCTGCCGCGCGCTCGCCCCGCGCGACTGAGCCGCGCATCGCCGCGTTTCCGTCCGGGGCCGGGATGCCCTAGGGTCCGCCGCGAGCCGCCCAGCGGGAGCGGCGCCGAAGAAGCCGAAGAATCGGAGACCCGAGCGATGAGCGACAAAGTCCGGCTGCACCTGGTGTTCGGCGGCGAACTGGTGGATCCCCAGAGCACGGAGTTCCGCGACGTCGATAACATCGACGTGGTCGGGATCTTCCCGAACTACGCGACCGCCTACGCCGCTTGGAAGGACGCTGCTCAGCGCACGGTCGACAACGCTCATATGCGCTACTTCATCGCGCATCTGCATCGCCTGCGCGACGAGGAACTCGAGGGGTCGTCGAGCGACGCTTAGAGCGCGATCAGGATAAGTGGGAACCGGTTATCCGTCCGATCGCGCGACCAACACAGCGAGCGCGATCAGGATAAGTGGGAACCGGTTATCCGTCCGATCGCGCGGCCGGAAAAAGGTTTAGACCGCGAACACGATTCGACGAAGAGTGATCATGGTTTAAGCGGTTCAACCGCCGCCGCCGGCCAGCTATGGAGGGTGGCTCGCGCTGAATCGCCTCCTCCGACGGCGGAGGGCGGCGCGCGATAAAGGCTGACCCCAGGGTGCGATCCGGATGCGCAAACTGCTGAAACGTCTCGATCGTCAGGTCCGCGGCGGCCGCGCGTTCCAGATCGTAGCGGCGCAAGCGCTGGCCCTCTATCTGCGGCTGGTGTTCTACACCACGCGCTGGGATCGCGTGGGACAGGAGCATCTGGACGCCATGTGGGCGGGGCCGAACTTCATCGCCTCCGTCTGGCACGCCCGCCTGTTCCCGATCGCCATGCTCCGCCGCAGCGACCGCCGCGCCGTCGCGCTGATCTCGCCGAACCGCGACGGCGATCTTTTGGCGCGGGTGATGGCCGCGACCGGGGCGGACGCCATTCGCGCGTCCAGCAAGGATCCTCGGAAGCCCGACAAGGACGGCGGCGGCGCGCAGGCTGCGCCCAAGGTGGTCGAGGCGCTGCGCGACGGCGCGGTCCTGGTGATCACGCCGGACGGCCCGCGCGGCCCGCGGATGCGCGCCAAGCTCGGCGTATCGGCCTTCTCCGTCGCGGCCGACAGCCCGGTGCTGCCTGTCGCCTATTCGGTCCGCCGCGGCCTCGAACTGAAGACTTGGGACCGCTTTCTCATCCCCGCCCCGTTCAACCGCGGCGTCTTTGTCTTCGGTCCGCCGATCCCGCCGCTCGACCGCGACGACCGCGCCGCGCTCGCCGCCCGTTGCGCCGAGATCGAGGCGGCGATGACCAAGGTCACCCGCGAGGCCGATCGCCTGATGGGCCGCGAGACGCCGGAGCCGGGCCCGACGCTGGAGGAGGCTTTCGCCGAGGCGACGCCTGCGCCGACCTCCGAGCCGACCTCCGAGCCGAGTTCTGAGCCGAGTTCCGAGCCGAGTTCCGCCACGCGCTCCAGCGAGGTGTCGGCGTGAGCGCGGAGCAGGCGGCGAAAGCGACGGCGACGGCCCCCGCATCGCCGCGCGCACCCGTACGCAGCGCGCCGCCTGACCCGGGCGCTGCGCCGACCCGCTCCCCGGAGGCCCTGTTCGAACGCCAACCCCCGCCGCCTTTGCGCGCTTACCGCGCCTTCGCGGGATCGCTCGGGCCGTTGCTCGCCCGGGCCTGGCTTTCCCGCCGCGCCCGTCGCGGCAAGGAGGATCCGGCGCGTCTGGAGGAGCGCTTCGGCCGCACGGCCGCGCCGCCGCCCACCGACCGGACGGTCTGGATCCACGCCGCGAGCGTCGGCGAGGCCCTGTCCGCGCTGCCTCTGATCGAGCGTCTCCGCGCGGAGCGCCCCGACCTCGAAATCATCTTGACCACCGTCACGAAGACCTCCGCCGAGCTGATCGTCGAGCGGCTTCCCGCCGGCGCGCGCCATCAGTTCGCCCCCGTCGACACCGTCGCGGCGGTCCGCGCCTTTCTCGACCATTGGCGTCCGGCGGCGCTCTGGGTGCTCGAGTCCGAGCTTTGGCCGACGATGCTGACCGAGGCGCGCTCCCGCGGCGTGAAGACGGCCCTGGTGAGCGCTCGGATGTCGGAGAGCTCCGCCGCCGGCTGGGCGCGGGCGCCGCGAAGCGCGGCCTGGCTGCTCGAGCGTTTCGACCGGATTCTGGCGCAGACGGAGGAGGGCGCCGACCGTTTGGCGCGCCTTGGGGCGCCGCAGGACCGATTGTCGTCGCCGGGGGCTTTGAAGGACGCCGCGGAAGATCTGCCGACGAGCCCGTCGGAGCTGAAGACGGCGCGCGCCGCGATCGCCGACCGCCCGCTCTGGCTCGCCGCAAGCACGCATCCGGGCGAAGAGACCGCCGTGTTCGAGGCCCATCGCCGCCTGCGCGAGCGCTTCCCGAACTGGCTGACGATCTTGGCGCCGCGCCATCCCGAGCGCTGCGCGGCGCTGCTGGACCAGGCGCGCGCGGCGGGGCTGACGCCCGCGGTCCGCAGCCTCGACGGCTGGCCTGGCCCCGGCCACGACCTCCTGATGGTCGACCGGCTGGGCGAGCTCGGCCTTTGGTATCGCTTGGCCCCGCTCGCCTTCGTCGGCGGCAGCCTCGACCCGTCGATCGGCGGGCACAATCTGCGCGAAGCCGCGCGGCTCGGCCCCTTGGTGGTCCACGGGCCGCACACGGCGAATTTCGAGCATGATCGGATCCGGCTGGCCGCCGGGGACGGCGCCTACGCGCTCGGTCTCGACGAGGGCCTCGCCGACGCGCTCGGGGCGCTCCTCGGCGACGACGGCCGACCGAACGCCGCCGCCCGAGCGATCGCGGCGCGCGGGCGCGCGGCCATGACCGAGGGCGCCGACGCGCTCGCCCGGATCTGGAGCGCTCTTGGCCCGACGCTGCCGGGCGCCGCGGCGGCGGGATCGGAGACGACCTGATGCGCGCGCCGAAATTCTGGTCGAACCCGCCCTCCAGGCCGGGCCTCGCCGCGCGGCTGCTCTGGCCCGCGAGCCTCGTCTACGCCGCGGCCGGCGCCGCACGACTGCGCGGGGGGCGCCCTCATCGCCCGCGCGCTCCGGTGATCTGCGTCGGCAACCTGGTCGCGGGCGGTGCGGGCAAAACCCCGACCGTTCTGGCGCTCTGCGCCCGCCTCGCGGCGCACGGACTCGACGCGCACGTCCTGACTCGCGGCTACGGGGGCAAGGTCCGCGGCCCTCACCGGGTCGACCCGGAGCGCGACACCGCCGAGGAGGTCGGCGACGAGGCGCTTCTGCTGGCGCAGCGACGGCCGACCTGGGTCGGGGCCGACCGCGAAGCGAGCGCCATCGCGGCCGTTCTCGACGGCGCCGAGATCCTGGTGATGGATGACGGCTTCCAGAACCCGTCGATCGTCAAGGACCTTTCCTTCCTGGTGGTCGACGCCGGCGTCGGCCATGGCAACGGCCGCGTGATCCCGGCCGGCCCGCTCCGCGAGCCGTTGCGCGCAGGTTTCGCCCGCGCCAGCGCCGCGGTTTTGATCGGCGACCCGGCCGACGACGCCGACCCGATCTGGTTCCCCGCCGGCCTGCCGGTGTTGAAGGCGCGCCTGTCGCCGCTCGAAAGCGGAATCCGCCTGTCCGGAGAGCGGGTGGTCGCCTTCGCCGGCATCGGCCGCCCGCGGAAGTTCTTCGACACGCTCCGTTCGATGGGCGCGGAGATCGTCTCGGCGACCGCTTTTCCAGACCACCACCGCTACTCGACCGCGATCCTGCAGCGCCTCGAGATGAAGGCCCACGCGGAAGACGCGATGCTGGTTACGACGGAAAAGGACGCGGTGCGCTTCCCCGCCTGGTTCCGCGGACGCGCGATCCCGATCCCGGTGATGCTCGGCTTCGAGGACCCGCTCGCCGTCGACGCCCTGCTCGACCGCCTGTTCGAAACCGGCGGAGCGGCCTCGGGCGAGCTCGACCCCTGGGCGGAGAGGTCGCATGATCTCGGCGCTCCCGCCCCTGCGCGTCGCCCTTCGTAGCGACGGCTCCAGTCGATCGGCCGCGCCGGGTCGCCCGAGATCGGCGAAAGACGCCCAAGACCGAAACGACGCGCTTCAGTTGAAACGAACGATCCGCCCCGCGCCGCCTTGACAGGATCAAGTGGTGCGGAAAAAATTCTATAGTTATCCACAGAGTCGCAGCAATCACCATTTTCGGATGCTGGCGACTAGCGCTTGCGAGGTGATCTAAGCGCTGCCTGAGCGCTGCAGCAGTTTTTGAGTTTTTCGTTTTTTTTGGGGGGGGGCGATCATGTGGGCCAAAAATCTATGCCTAGTGCTTTGCGCAGTCGCATCGGGAGCTTGCGCCGATGAAGACCCGTCGCAGCCGGATACGAACGCGCTTCCCTCCGCCCGGGCCGAGCGCCAGTCCGGTGCGGAGTCCGACGACGTCGCCGAGTTGATCGCCCGAGCGCGCCGCGCGACGGAGCAAGGGCTTTACGATCTCACCTCCGCGGATCACGAGCTAGGCGCGCTGCAGGAGGATCGGCGCGCCGCGCTTGAGCGGCTCCGCGACGCCGACTGTGGCGAGTTTCCCGCTTTCGACCAACTGATGCGCTTCGAGATCGCGCAGTTGCAAAGCGCGTCCGAGGCGGATCGCGCGGACCACTGCGGCCGCCGCGACGCCGAGGCGATGGCGCGTTGCGAGGAGGCGTTGCGCGGCGCAGCCATGGTCGAGCGGTTGCATGCGCGCCTCGACCAAGCGTCCCTCCGTTGCGCCGAACCGGGGGACGGCCTGTGAGCCCGCGCGCGGGCGGTCGAGGCCAGAGTCGGGATCGGACGGACGACGCGCCTCATCGCGCTCGGCGGAGCGGCTCCGGTCGTGCGCCGGCGGGGGCCTTGGCGATCGCTCTCGCCGCATCCTCGGCGCTCGGTCAGCCTCCGACGCCGCCGACGGACGCCCCTCCGCCGCTCGCCGCCGTGGCGGCTGGCGACGACGCCCGGAACGAAGCGTTGCGGCGTCAGATGGACGAGATCGGCCGCCAAGCCAGTCAGTTGCTGTTAAACTCGCACGAAGAGCGGCTCGTGATGGGGCACGCCCTAACCGTCATCGCCCAGATGCGCGAGGCCGTCGCCGCTCACGATGAGATCGTCGTCGCGGTTCAGCGGCTCGAAGCCGAGTGTCGCGGCATGCGCGAGCTGGCGGTCGTAAAGCGCGACGAGTCGAGTCGCCTCGCGGACGCCTACGAGCAGTTCCACGCGACCTGCGTCGCCAATCTGGAAAAGGCGCGCGCGGAGGTCTCGTTGATCCGAGGAGAACTCTTGAGCCTGGAAGAGCCAATTCAATTACTGCAGAACCAATTGGCCTACGGCCGAAAGAATTTGGAAGAGATTTCTCGCTCGCTTGAAGAACTCGAGCGGCGGCGTCGCAAAGTCGCGGTCGCCCTGCAATGAGCGCCGCCGGATCCGCGCGGCCGCGAGCGGAGTCCGCCGTTCGCGTGTTGCGCCGCCGCGGCGCCGCGCGGCGCATCGCAGGGGTCGTCGGCTGTCTCTCTGCGTCCGCGATAGCGCCCGGATGCGCCATGCCGGATCAGATCGCCGCGCCGGTGAGCGAGGTGCAGGCGACCCCAGGCCTGGCGTTCCCACAGGACGATCTTCAAGCCATGGAGAACTGTCGGGCCTCCGCGACCCCTGGGTTTTTCCCGCGCGCTGGCGTCCCGACCGCAGCCGATATCTGGTACCGAGCCCTGATGACGACCGACCAATGTGACGAGCCGTCTCTCGTGCTCTTGACCTCGGACTTCGTCGAGCGCCGGGTCCACGCCAATCTCGAGGGGCGCCGCGCCGGCTATCCGGAATGCGGGCGCGAGGTCGACCTGTTGCGAACCCGCTTCGCCATGGACGTCGCTGCGGTCAAGGATTGGGCGGCGCATAGCAACCTGCATTGTCGAAGCCGAGAGAGACAGGCTGAGATCGCCCAGAGCCTTGCGCGCGTGAAGCAGAGCGTCTCGCGCATCATGGAGCGGACGGCCTTAGGGCCTAAGGAACGTTAGAGCCTGCGCCGGTCAGATCGCCTTTGTACGATCTGGAGCGCTTCCGGCCGTCGGGCGCATCCTCCCGGCGCGGTCGGCGTGCGAGCGCTGCGCCGCCTGATCGAACACCTCCGCGCGGCGACGGCCTACAATCGGGGAGACCATGAAACCGCTCTCACCGCGCTTCGCGCCGTCGATGCGGCCTCGAAGGAGGTGATTCGGCTGCTCGACAGACTGATCGCCAAAGCGGACGCTTTCTGGCGCGCCAAGAACGCGGCCTGAACGCCCCGGCGCCGTCCCTCCGAAGCGTTCAGCCATCGGCGCAAGCGCTCGGGCTGGGCCCGCGCCGGCCCCTCAGCGTCCGTCGAGCAGCGACAGCAGGTACTGGCCGTAGCCGGTCTTCGCCAGAGCCTCGCCCCGCGCCCGCAGCGCCGCGTCCGAAATCCAGCCCCGCGCATGCGCGATCTCTTCGAGGCAGGCGAGGCGGAGGCCCTGCCTTTCCTCGAGCGTCTGCACGAACTGACTGGCCTGCAAGAGCGAGGCGTGGGTGCCGGTGTCGAGCCAGGCGTAGCCTCGGCCCATCAGCTCGACATGCAGATCGCCCCGCGCCAGATAGGCCGCGTTCACATCCGTGATCTCCAGCTCTCCGCGGGCGGAGGGCGTGAGGCCCGCCGCAATCTCCAGCACGTCATTGTCGTAAAAGTAGAGCCCGGTGACCGCGAAGTTCGATCTCGGCGTCGTCGGCTTTTCCTCGATGCTGACCGCCCGGCCCTTGTCGTCGAACGCGACCACGCCGTAGCGCTCCGGATCGCGGACCTGATAGCCGAACACCGTGGCGCCGCGCGTCCGCGCCGCGGCCGTCTGCAAGAGCCCGGTCAGCCCGGCGCCGAAGAACACGTTGTCCCCCAGCACCAGCGCGACCCGGTCTTCGCCGACGAAGTCCCGACCGATCAAGAACGCCTGCGCGAGCCCGTCCGGGCTCGGCTGCTCGGCATAGGACAGCGAAACGCCGAATGCGGAGCCGTCCCCGAGCAGCCGTTTGAACTGGGGCGCATCGTGCGGGGTGGTGATCACCAGGATGTCCCGGATTTCCGCCAGCATCAGCACCGACAGCGGGAAGTAGACCATCGGCTTGTCGTAGACCGGCAGCAGCTGC
Organism: Pseudomonadota bacterium; assembly: GCA_039819865.1. Lineage (GTDB taxonomy): Bacteria > Pseudomonadota > Alphaproteobacteria > Rhodobacterales > Rhodobacteraceae > JBCBRF01. The sequence continues at coordinate 15,511 of JBCBRF010000031.1, forward strand.
TTCGAGACCGCGATCGTCAGCGGATGCAGCCGCGTGCCGGAGCCGCCGGCCAGGATGATGCCCTTCATCGCGTCTTCTCCTCCTGCGCCTCGATCTGCGCCAGCACGCCGTCGAGCGCCGCCTCCCATGCTCTGGGCGCCACGCCGAAGCCGTCCCGCAGTCGCGCAAGCGACAGAACAGAGTTGAGCGGTCGCCGGGCGCGCGTCGGATAATCGGCGGTCGCGATGCGCCGCACGACCGGCGTGCGCCCGAGCCGCGGCGCCGACAGCGCGAAGATCCGCTCCGCGAACCCGGCCCAGGAGACCGGCTCGCCCCCGTTCGTGCCATGGAGGACGCCGAAGGGGCCTGCGCCCGAGACCAGCCGCGGCGCGATCGCCCAGATCGCGTCCGCCAGATCCTCCGCCGCGGTCGGACGGCCGATCTGGTCGTCGACCACGGAGACCGCGTCGCGCTCGCCCGCGAGGCGCAGCATCGTCCGCAAGAAATTCGGTCCCTCGGCGTCGAACACCCAGGAGGTGCGGAGGATCGCATGGCGCGGGTTCGCGACGGCGACGGCCTGCTCGCCGAGGAGCTTGCTCGCGCCATAGACGTTGACCGGCCCGACCGGGTCGTCCTCGCGCCAGGGCGCGCCGGGCGCGCCGTCGAACACGTAATCCGTCGAGACATGAAGGACCGCCGCCCCGACCGCCGCCGCGGCTTCGGCGAGGACGCCTGGCGCGCGCCCATTGACGGCGTAGGCGGTCCGGCTGTCGTCCTCGGCCTGATCGACCGCGGTGTAGGCGGCCGCGATCACGACCAGGTCCGGCGCATGCGCGGCGACCGCCCGGCGCAGGCGATCAGGGCGCGCCAGATCGGCCTCGTCCCGCCCGAGCCGCGTCACCGCCGCGCCCGCCGGCGCCGGACGCCGCCCGAGCGCGCGGCCGAGCTGGCCTCTTTCGCCGATCACCAGCACCTTCATGGCGCGCTCCGTCGGCCGCGCGACAGGCCCAACCGGTCGCCCGCCCCGGTTCGGCGCGCGATCACGCCCCGCCACCAGGTCTCATGCGCCAGATACCAGTCGACGGTCTCGCGGAGCCCGTCCTCGAAGCGGCGGGTCGGTCGCCAGCCGAGCTCCCGCGTGATCTTCTCGGCGTCGATCGCATAGCGCAGATCGTGCCCCGGCCGATCCTCGACGAACGCGATCAGCCGCGCATGGGGCGCGCCCTCGGGCCGCGCCGCGTCCATCGCGTCGCAGATCGCGCGCGTCACCTCGATATTGCGCCGCTCGGAAGCGCCGCCGACATTGTAGGTCTCGCCGAGCCGCCCGCGCTCCAGGATCGTGGCGAGCGCGACGGCGTGATCCTCGACGTGCAGCCAGTCGCGGACGTTCTCGCCGCGGCCATAGACCGGCATCGCCGCGCCGTCCGCGGCCTTTGCGATCATCACCGGGATGAGCTTTTCGGGGAATTGCCACGGCCCGTAATTGTTCGAGCAGTTCGAGGTCAGCACCGGCAGCCCATAGGTCTCGCCCCAGGCGCGCACCAGATGGTCCGACCCCGCTTTAGACGCCGCATAAGGCGAGTTCGGCCGATGGCGCGAATTCTCCTGAAACGGCGGATCCTTGGCCCCGAGGCTGCCGAACACCTCGTCGGTGGAGACGTGATGGAGGCGAAAAGCCCCGCGCGCAGTCCCCGAGAGGCCCTCATAATAGCCCCGCGCCGCTTCGAGCAGCTGGAACGTGCCGACCAGATTCGTCTCGATGAACGCCGCCGGCCCGTCGATCGAGCGGTCCACATGGCTTTCCGCCGCCAGATGCAGGATTGCGGACGGCCGGTGGCGCGCCAGGATCGCGTCGAGCCGCGGCCGATCGCAGATATCGGCCTGCTCGAACGCGTAGTTCGGACTGTCGGCCGCGTCCCCCAGCGCCTCGGGCGTGGCGGCGTAGGTCAGCTTGTCGAGATTGACCACCCGCGCGCCGCGCTCGCGGATCAGGTGCCGCACGACCGCCGACCCGATGAAGCCCGCGCCCCCTGTCACCAGAACTGTCACGATCCTCCCTCCGCGTCCGCCCGGCGAAACGGGGTCCGGAACTCGGCGAACCGCGGCAGGCGGGCGTCTTTCTCCGAGAGGCTCGGCGCGCCGCCGCCGCGCAAAGGCCACTCGATCGCGAGGTCCGGATCGTCCCAGGCGATCCCCGCCTCATGCTCGGGAGCGTAGAACGCGGTCGCTTTGTAGACGACCTCCGTATCCGGCTCGAGCGTCAGGAATCCGTGCGCGAAGCCGGCTGGAACCCAGAGCTGCGCCCAGTTTTCGGCGGAGAGCTCGACCGCGACATGGCCCCCATAGCTCGGCGATTCCTCTCGGAGGTCGACCGCGACGTCGAAGATGCGCCCCCGCACGACTCGCACCAGCTTGCCCTGAGCATGCGGCGGCGATTGCAGATGGAGGCCGCGGAGCGTGCCCGCGGCTCCGGACCGCGAGTGATTGTCCTGAACGAAAACCGCCGGCCCGATCGCTTCCGCGAAGCGCTCGGCGTGGAACGTCTCGGAGAAGAAGCCGCGCCGATCGCCGAAGCGCGGCGGCGTCAACAGCGCGGGTCCCTCGATGTCGAAGCGGTCGATCTGCATGCGCGGCCTGCGAAGCGATCCGGTCAGCTGGGCGTGATCATCCGGATAAGAAGCGCGGTAAGGCAAGGACGACGGCTCGCAGGCGCGCTGAGACAAAACGCGATCGCGCCCCGCGCCAGATCGCTCAAGTACCGCAGAAAGTGTGGAGGATCCGCTCATCCGGCGCCGCCGGCGCAGCCAAATCCGCATCCTCCGGGTCGGGATCGAAGGGGCGCTTCAGCGCCGCCGAGAGGCGTTCGAAGGGCTCAAGATCGCCAGCATAGGCGGCGGCGATCGCCTCTTCGACACGATGGTTCCGCGGGATCACAGCCGGATTGGCGCGGTCGAGCCGCGCCGTCAGGCTCTCCGCCGCCGCGCCTTCCTCCGCCAGTCGCGCACGCCAGGCCGGGACCCAATCGGCGATCGCCGGATCGGGCGCCGCCTCGCCCGTAAGAACCGCCGACAGTTTGCGGAAGCTCTCCGTGAAATCCGCGCGCGCCGTCGCCATCGCGTTGAGCACCCCCTCGATCAGCGCGGCGTCCTCGGGCCGCGCCCGCTCAAGGCCCAGCTTGCGTCCGAACGCGCCGAGCCATTCCGCACGGTAGATCTCCGGATACGCGTCGATCGCCGCTTGCGCCTGCTCGATCGCCCGCTCAGGCGTCTCCGCCAGGATCGGCAGCAGCGCCTGCGCGAGGCGGGCGAGGTTCCACTGCGCGATCCCCGGCTGCGCGCCGTAGGCGTAGCGCCCATAGGCGTCGATCGAGCTGAACACCGTCGCGGGATCATAGGCCTCGAGAAAGGCGCAGGGCCCGTAATCGATCGTCTCGCCCGACACCGTCATGTTGTCGGTGTTCATCACGCCATGGACGAAGCCGAGGCTCATCCACTGCGCCACCAGCCGGGCCTGGCGCGCGATCACGCCGGACAACAGCGCGAGGGGCGGGTTGTCGGCCTCAGCGGCGTCCGGATCATGGCGTCGGATCGCATGATCCGCGAGGTCGCGGAGCGCGTCGACGTCGTCGCGCGCGGCGAAGTACTGGAAAGTGCCGACCCGGATATGGCTCGTCGCCACCCGCGCGAGCACCCCGCCGGGGAGCGGGGTCTCCCTCAGCACGGGTTCGCCGGTCGCGACCACGGCGAGCGAGCGCGAGGTGGGGACGCCGAGCGCCGCCATTGCTTCGCTGACCAGATACTCGCGGATCACCGGGCCGAGCGGCGCCCGCCCATCGCCCATCCGCGACCAGGGCGTGCGGCCGGAGCCCTTGAGCTGCACGTCTCGCCGCCGTCCCGCGGCGTCGACGATCTCGCCCAACAGGATCGCCCGCCCGTCGCCGAGCTGCGGCGACCACCCGCCGAACTGGTGCCCCGCATAGGCCTGCGCGATCGGCGTCGCATCCGCGGGCGCGCGATTGCCTGAAAAGATCTCGGCCCCGAGCGGCCCGTCGAGCGCATCCGCGTCGAGCCCCAGCTCCGCGGCCAGCTCATGGTTCAATTTGAGCAGGCGCGGCGCGCGGACCGGCGTCGGGTCCAGCCGAGCGAAGAACCGCTCGGGCAGCCGGGCGTAGCTGTTGTCGAAACCGAACGCGATGTCGCTCATCGGGACCTCGAGGGCGTGGCGCGGTCGGCTCCCGCCTCACGAGGCGCACATCGCCCGTGAATCCGAGAGCCCGTCGCTCTTCCCTGAAGATCTGGCGCCGCGCACGCAAAAAAACAAACGCGCCGTTCGCCGATCCATCGGCCGCGACGCGTTTGTTTTAAGTAGTGTGTTGGTTGCGGGGAGAGGATTTGAACCTCTGACCTTCAGGTTATGAGCCTGACGAGCTACCGGGCTGCTCCACCCCGCGTCGGAGAGGGGTACCTAGCAAGCGTAATTTCGCATTTCAAGCACTCAATCGGCTCGCCCGAGAAAAGCCTGAGCGCCTTCTGAGCCGCAGCGCCGATCGGGTTCCGCCGGCGCGACCGCGATGGTCTGGACCGCCGCGTCGCGGCGCATTACTGCCCGGATAGGGCTGACGACGCCGTTCCGGGACGGTCGTCGCGCAGGCCCATCGCGATGAATGAGGCGCGCATGCGCCGCCGCGGGGCGAAAACGCGCCTCTCGACCACAGGATGCGACGGCGAACGATGGTTTTCGGAAGAGCGCGAGCCGCGCTGGCCATTGCGGGATGTCTTGCGCTCCTGGGGTGCGGCTCCAGCGCCGAGGGGCCGGGGCCCCGCGCCTGCGAGCGTCTGGCGAAAGCGGATCTGCCGAGTCTGCTCGGCGGGCAGATCCGCCCGCCCGAACAGCGGATCGACGACGCGACGGAGCGCCGCATCTACATCTCGACCTGCTCGGTGCGCCGCCTCCATGGCGCGCGCAGCCTGTCGCTGTTTCTGCGGGAGCATCGCCGCCCGGATCTGCCGATCGCGTCCGAGCAGATCCGCCGCATGACGGAGGGATTGTCGCGGGACGCCCTGAGCAGCGCCTGGCTCGACATCGAGGGTCTGGGCGAGGCGGCGGCCTGGGAGCCGAACCTGCGCCAGCTCGTCTTCGTGGACGACGAAGGGCGTCAGGCCTTCATTCTTTCCATCGGCCCGGGCGGCGATCCGCTCGTGATCGCAAGAGCGGCGGCCGAGGCGGTGCTGAACTAGGTCTCGACGCCGCACGACATGAGCGATCCTCCGAACCGATCGCTCGCTTGAACAAGGATCTGAGGGCGCGCCTGCAACCTTCTGAGGAACGGACGCGCCGAAGGCGACGACGGAGCCCGCCGGCCCATGGTCGATTACTTCACCGCCGACACCCATTTCGGCCATAGCGGCATCATCCGCCTCGCCAAGCGTCCCTTTCGCAGCGTCGAGGAGATGGACGGCGCGCTGATCGAGGCGTGGAACGACCGCGTCGGACCCGAGGACCGCGTCTTTCACCTCGGCGATTTCTGCTTCAAAGGCTCGAAACGCGCGCAGAGCGTGCTGGAGCGCCTGCAGGGGCGAATCGTGTTCCTGAAGGGCAACCACGACACGGAGAACACGGCGAAGCTCCCCCGCTGGGAAAGCGTGCACGACATCCTGGAGGTGACGGTCGAGGGCGCCCGCCTCGTGCTCTGCCACTATCCGCTGTTGGAATGGCCCGGCGCGTGGCGCGGCGCGCTCCATCTGCACGGACACACCCACGGGGCGATCGCGCCGAACCAGGGGCGCGGCGATGTCGGCGTCGACGTCTGGGGGTATCGCCCCGTCCGCCTCGAAGAGATCAAGGCGCGGCTCGAAGGAGCCACGCCGTTTCATCCGTCGGACAATTACGCATTCAGGGCCGGCGACTGAGCCGTCCCCCGCCCGTCGATCAAGAGGCGAGCGAGCGCAGACGGTCCAGGAACGCGGCGACGTCGCCGTTGCTCTGCTGGAGCTGGCCCTGGAAATCTTCGCGCTGGGTGATCAGCAGCGAGATGCCCTCGATGTTGATGTCGGTGATCTGCGGCGAACCGGCCTTGTCCTGAACCCGCCAGATCACTTCGAGCGGCTCGGCGCCGGCCCGAACCACCTGCGTGTTCACGAAAACGCCTTTGTCGCCGCGGGCCTCCGCGCCGACGACCTCGAGCGTCTCGCCCGCATAGTCGTTGAAGCGCTTCGTGTAGATCTTCGACAGATAGGCTGGGAAGAGGTCCAGATACTCGGCCTTCTGCTCATCGGACATCTTCCGCCACGGCCGACCGAGCGCGTAGCGGGCGATCTGCGGCATCGCCGCGGTTTCGTTCATCAGGTCGCGGAACGCGACGCGCTTTTGCTCGATCGGCTGATCGGCCCTGATCAGCGCGACCAGCCGCTCGGCGGTGCTGGTGACGAGCGCTTTGGCCGCATCCGTCTCGTCGGCGGAGGCGGTGTGCGGCGCGGCAAGCGCCAGCGACCCGAAGAAGAGTGCTGCGATTGCGGCGCGACGGGTGAAGGTCGGCATCGTTGTTCCCCTTAGACGCGGTTCGAGCGCGAAACTGCGGTGTCTCAGCTCTTTACGTAGATCGCGCCCGGAATGGGGCCGTCATTCGGCGAAAATATCGGGCGCTGGCTCGTTCTCGGGCGTGCTGTCGCCGACGAAGCGACGACGGCTTTGCAGATAGATCGATCGCGAGGATGCGTAGCTGTCGGCGCTCTCATAGAGAACGCTGTCGATGGCGTCGAAGTTCGACGCGCGCGCTTCGGTGATCCGGACCCCTTGCACCACGGCCCCGAAAACCGGGTTGCCGAGATAGGTCGTCGGCGCGAACGCGATATCGACCACCCGACCTGCGGTGTGGCGCACGGTCGACGGCCCGAGCAGCGGGATTTCGTAATAGATGCCTTCGCCAAGGCCCCATTTGGTGAGCGTCATGCCGAAATCGGCGTCGTCCTTCGGCAGCTCGAACGCCGTCGCCGGATCGAGAAGGCCGCCGGCGCCGACCAGCGTGTTCACGCCGAAGCGCAGGAAGGTCGCGCCAGCCCGCTCCGCGTCGCCCTGCAGCAGATGGTTCGCGAAATCGCGCGGCAGCTCCAGATGGTTGAGCGCATTTCGGATCAGAAACTGCACCAGACCCGGCGTCACGGCGTCGTAGACTTGAGCCACGGGCCGCAGCACCACCCGGTCGGCGCCTTTGTTGAAGGCGTGCGTCCCGCGATTGACCCGCTCATACGGGTCATTGATCCGCAGCCCGCTTTCGTCGACGGTCGGGGAGCTGGCGCAGCCTGCGAGAGCGAGCAACGCCGCCGCGGCGACCGCGCGCGATACGCTCCCGAGCCGTGTCGCGAACCTCAACTTCATCTAACGCACCCCACACCGGACATTCGTCGGCAACTTATGGACCGACGAGAGTTTCGCAAAGCCGAATGTCCGATTGGCCGGCCGCGGCGCAACGGCGTGAGGCATGCCGGCCACGAGAACGGGACACGGTGTTGCAGGCGTCCTTACGTCTAGGAAGGCGCAATCCGACGCGACGCTCTCCCGCTCCCTTGGATCGGTCCTGACCGCGAGGCGTCGCCTCGGCCGGCCGGGCGCGCAGCTTGCATCGACCATGCGCGAAAGGTCCCGCCTGTCGGGCCTCGGCGCTACGACCGCTTAAGCCGTCCCTGATACCATTCGCCCAGCCGCGGGAGCGCGACGCGGCGAGAGCCTGCAAAACCGAGCGCTTAAAATGGTCCACACGACGCGCAAAAGGGCCTAAGAGGCGAATCGGGATGGGGCGTCGCCGGCGCGGACTTGCGAGAAAACGACTTGCAGGGCCCGGACTTGCATGAGCACCGCAGTCGAGCGGCTTTCGAGCGGGAGCGCCCGCCGCGAATGAGGGGAAGAGAGACGGATCATGACCACTGCCGCATCGACGACGGCGCGCGGACGCGCGGAATTGACCAATGCGATGCGCTCCGGCCGCGGGTTGTTCATCGGGGTCGCGGTCTTCAGCTTCTTCGTCAATCTGCTGATGCTGACCGGCCCGCTCTTTATGCTGCAGGTCTATGATCGGGTCCTCAGCTCGCGCAGCTTCCCGACGCTCGTCGTCCTGTTCCTGCTGGTGGCCGGCCTGTTCCTTTGCATGGGCTTGCTGGACTTCGTCCGGGCCCGCGTCCTCGCCCGAGCCGGCGCGAAGTTTCAGAGCCTTCTGGACGTGCGGGTCTTCGTCGCGTCGATGACCCAATCCCTGGCGCCGAAGGATCGCTCGCGTCCCTCGATGGGGCTTCGCGACCTCGAATCGATCCAGCGCGTGCTGTCGGGCCCCGCGCCGTTCGCGATCTTCGACGCGCCCTGGACCCCGATTTACCTCGCCGCGATTTTCCTGTTCCACCCGTGGCTCGGCTATCTGGCGCTGGCGGGCGGCCTCATCCTGTTCATTCTCACGCTGATGAACGAGTGGTCTTCGAAGGAGCCGCAGCGCAAGGCGATCGAAGCCCAGGCGATGGCGGAGACTTTCGAGCAGGCGACGCGTCGCGAGGCGGAGACCATTCGCGGCCTCGGCATGCGCGACGCGGCGACGGCCCGCTGGCGTCAGCGCCGCGACGCCGCGCTCGAGGCTCAGATCCTGGCGAGCGACCGCAGCGGTCGCTTCACCGCCGCGTCCAAGACCCTCCGCTTCTTCCTGCAGTCCGCGATGCTCGCGCTCGGCGCCTGGCTCGTGATCCGCGGCGAGATCACGCCGGGGGTGATGATCGCGGCGTCGATCCTGATGGGGCGGGCGCTCGCCCCGGTCGAACAGGCGATCGGCCAGTGGGGCGCTCTGCAACGCGCCGCCCAAGGCTGGCGGTCCCTGTCCGAACTGCTCTCGACCACGCCGCCGCCGGCCAAGGTCATGTCCTTGCCGAAGCCGAAGGGCGCGCTCGCCGCGCGAAACCTGGCGATCGGCTCGCCGGGCGACGACCGCCCGATCCTACGCGGCGTGACCTTCGCGCTGAACCCGGGCGAAGCGATGGGCGTGATCGGCCCGAGCGGCGCCGGCAAATCGACGCTCGCCCGTGCGTTGGTGGGGATCTGGCGACCGATGATGGGCGAGATCCGGATCGACGGCGCGACGCCCGATCAATACGACAGCGACGTCCTCGGCCGCGCCGTCGGCTATCTGCCCCAAGACGTCGCGCTGCTCGACGCGACGGTGGCCGAGAACATCGCGCGTCTGGATCTCGAACCGAACGCGCAGGCCGTGATCGACGCGGCCAAGCGCGCGGGCGCGCATGACATGATCCTCGGCCTGCCGATGGGCTACGACACGCCGATCGGCGTCGGCGGCGCGCAGCTTTCGGGCGGTCAGCGCCAGCGCGTCGCCCTCGCGCGCGCGCTTTACGGCGATCCCTCCGTCGTCATCATGGACGAGCCGAACGCCAATCTCGACAGCCCCGGCGAGCAGGCCCTGCTGCAGGCGATCGCCGAGCTGAGAAGCCGCGGCAAGACCGTCGTGATCGTCGCGCACCGGCCGAGCGCCATCGCCTCCTGCGACAAGGTCATGATGCTCGAGAACGGCCAGATGCGCGCCTTCGGACCGAAGGACGAGGTCCTGCGCCAGACCACCCGCAACTATCCGCAGCTCGTGAAGAACGGCGCGCCGAGCGGCGAGGCCGGAGAGGGCGGCGCCGAAGACCGCGCGGCCGAAGACCGTGCGCGGGCGCAGAAGGCGATGGCGGCGAACGCCGGCAAGCCTGCCGCCGACGGCGATCCCGGCGCATTCTCCCTAAGCGGCGCCGTGGGCGCGACGGGCGTCCCGAAACCCGACCAGGCCAAGCCCGCGAGCGACGGCGGCTGAGGCCGCCGCCGGGATCCGGGAACAAGATCAAGAAAAAGACCAAGATCCGGACCAGGATCCGGACCAGGGTCCAAAGTCCCGCCACCAGAGACGCCGCCTCCTAACAGTCTGAGAGCGAACGATGTCCGATCAAGAGACGCCGAAATCCCCGGAGGCCAAGCCCGCGGACGCCAAGCCTGCGGGCGCCAAGCCTGCGGGCGCTAAGCCTGCGGACGCCAAGCCTGCGGACGCCAAGCCTGCGGACGCCAAGCCCGCAGCCGCCCAAGCCGTGCGCCC